>JAEUSO010000007.1 GCA_016788605.1 Candidatus Kapaibacterium sp.
GGTCAATCATGCGCTCGCGGATGTCGCTTGTCGAGAGTGCTTCCGGCGACGAGCCCCGCAAGATGCGAAGCACGTTGTATTGCTGGTGGGTCAGGTCGAAGAGGTCGAAATGCCCGCGTGCCAGTTCGTTAATCCACGCGCTTGTGTGCATGATATTCACAATCATCCGCTCCCACTCGCTGTTGAACGGCTTTGTCTGTTTGATTTTTTCTTCGATGCCCATGCTCTCGGTTGTAATGACGGTGTTCACTGTGTTTGATAGTTCAAATTACAAAAAATGGCGGGAGCAATGGTGATGCGCTCCGCTCCGCCGTTCATAAAAAAACGGCTGACGCAAACGGGTATTCCGCTCATGCCAGCCGTTCCAATGTGCTATCCGGTTTGCCTCTGTGTGGCTTAGCCCTTCTTCATTTCGATATTGAGTTTGATGCGGACATCTTTACCCACAACCAATCCGCCCGCTTCCATTTTTGTATCCCACTTCAGGTTGTAGTCGAAGCGGTTGATGCTTGTTTCGGCAATAAAGCCGGCTTTGGTGTTGCCCCAAGGGTCTTTTACTTCGCCCTTGTACGATACATCGAACGTCACGGTTTTCTTCACGTCGCGGATGGTGAGTACGCCCGTGAGTTTGTATTTGCCCTTGCCAGCCGGCTTCATGCTTGTGCTTTTGAATGTCATTGCCGGAAACTTAGCGGCGTTAAAGAAGTCGTCGCTCTTGAGGTGGTTGTCGCGGTCGTTGTTATCGGTGTTAATCGAGCTGACATCCACGCTGAAATCAACCTGTGCATCGCTAAGGTCGGGCTTGGTTGCCGTCAAGCTGCCGTTGAAGAGTTTGAAGTATCCTTGAACTTCCGAGATAACCAAGTGGTCAACCGTAAAGAGGACGTTCGAGTGCGAAGCGTCCACGCTCCACTTTTGTTGTGCCTGAACGGCTGTTGCGCCAATGATAACAAGCGCGAGTGCTGCAATAACGTTTTTCATAATGATGTTTGGTAATAGTAAGGAGAATTGTGAGTTGTTGTGTTTGTGTTTTATCGAACGTGTTTATGCTGCAACTTTTTGAAGTTGGATATTCAGCGCAAGGCGGACTTCATCGCTGACCACCACGCCGCCCGCTTCGGTAACGGCATCCCATTTCAAACCGAATTCTTTACGGTTCAGTTTGCCTGTTATCTCAAAGCCGGCTTTGGTATTGCCGTAAAAATCCACCATTGTGCCGCCGAACTCAACGTCGAGCGTGATGCTCTTGGTTGTGTCGCGGATGGTGAGGTCGCCCGTCAGTGTGTACTGCGAGTCGCTCTTCTTGGTGAACGCCGTCGAGGTAAAGCGCATCTGCGGGAATTGCTCTGCGTTGAAGAAGTCGTCGCTTTTCAGGTGGTTGTCGCGTTGCTCAAGCCCGGTGCTGATGCTTGCGGTATCGGCGGTGAATGAAATCTTTGCGTCGCTGAAGTCGGGTGCGTCGGATTTCATATCCACGGTGTACGAGGCGAACGTGCCTGTAACGGTGGTAATCATCAGGTGCTTCACCTTAAAATGCACGTCGCTGTGCATCGTGTCGGCTATCCATTGTGTTGTTGGCATACTGCCCTCCGGTAATAGTGTGTGTGATACGATCGTAAATCAATGTTTGAACATCAATCAGATGCGTTGCGAAAATAATGTTGCAACATTGATGTTGCAACAACAATTTTTCATTTCACAAAAAAAGTTTCGGGCGGGGCGGGGGAAATAGTGCAACAGAAAACACCATAGGGCGGCAGGTTATAGTTTTGATTTATCATTTACCTCTAACCGGTATGGAGCATATCCGAACAACCATCATATTGAATAATCCCACAAAACAGTCGTTACTGCCGATTGAACAAACGACACTTGTTGATACCGGTACTTTGCATCTGTGCATTCCAGAACACGTTGCCCTGCAATTGGAACTGCAAGAGTTGGAACAGCGGGAAGTTCTTTTAGCTGATGGTAAACGCCGCCGCGTGCCATACTGCGGACTTATTGAGGTGCGCTTTAAGAACAGGCGTTGTTTTGTCGGTGCGTTGGTGCTTGGCAATGAATGTTTGCTGGGCGCAATCCCAATGGAAGACATGGACCTTGTTGTGCATCCCGCACGGCTGACCGTTGATGTCAATCCACTAAGCCCTAACATTGCGGTATCGTTGGCGAAATAGAGGTGGGAGAAAATGAGGAAGTCAGAGAGGTTCATTTTGATTGTTTATGAAATGCACTTTGAGAATCTACGTACAACTTGCTATGTTGCAAGCGATTCACAAAAGCGTAATACGTGTGAGTTACATTGATAGCAGCCACCTCTGCGGACTCACATATAATTTTAGTCCACCGTATTTCTTACTCATGAAAGAAGTGCTACAGAAATATCTCAGATTGTTTGAAAAACTAAGAATAGATAAAGCGCATGGGATTGCCCCACATAAGCCAATTCTGCTAATTTCTATACTTCAATCCGTTCAAAACGGAATACAGGATACCAATAGAATTTATATCACAGCAGAATTAGTAGCGATATTTCAATCGAACTGGAATCAATTAGTGACAACAAAGCATGATTGTAGATTCGCTTTACCATTCTATCATCTAACGAGTGATAAATTTTGGAAGCTAATACCAAAATCCGGATTTGAGAATCTTCTACAAGTTTCAGCTTCTATGCGAAGTTTTGCCAACTTGAATGCAGCAGTTGAATATGCCTGTATTGATGAAGAGTTATACTCTTTGATGAAAGACAAAAACACAAGCAACATTCTCATTCAATTTTTACTTGATACATATTTTCCTCAAAGCAAAGGTAATTTCATTCCGTCAATAGATGGAGAAGGTGGCTTAATTCGAGATATTGAAGAGAAGATATTGCATGAACCATCAGTGGAATATCGCCAAGAGATTGAGAAGCTTATTGAGCAAAAAAACGAAGAGGAAGTTTTTATGCGTGGGAGCATATTCAAGAGAGAGATTCCTAGAATCTACAACAACACGTGTTGCATTTCAGGTATGAGGATTGATGCTTCAACGTCAATATCAATGATTGATGCTTGCCATATTGTGCCATTCAGCATAAGCTATGATGATACTGTTACAAACGGTATTGCACTATGCCCCAATTTACATAGAGCGTTTGACAGAGGGTTAATTAGTATTGATCAGAACTATCACGTAATAGTGTCGTCATCTTTCATAGAGAGCGTTAGTAACTATTCTATTACAGCTTTTACTGGAAAAGAAATTCAATTGCCAAAAGAGAATAAGTATTATCCATTGCAAGAGAATCTGCTTTGGCATAGACAGAATCGTTTTTTAGAATAATTGTATCTATACCTATTCCATTATAATTGAATCTTTATAGATTCACACATTCCAAACGGCATGAACTGCGTGAGTGTATTAAACGGTTCAACCAACCATAATCCACCTACCACACTTCAAAGACAAAGAATTTCAGGTAGGCGGTTTCGGGCATGTGCAGGTAGATGGGATGACATGGAGATTGCATTCCGCGATGCACAAGTTTCAGGCGGCGGTTGATGCGGCGCGACTCGTGGGTGATGACTTCCATCAGCATTTCTTCGGTGATGTGGTGCGAGCAACTGGAACTGACTAAAAATCCTCCCGGTGGTATCAGCTTCAACGCCTGCCGGTTTATCTCGGCGTAGCCGCGCTTTGCCTGCGGGATTGCGGCTTTGCTTTTGGTGAATGCAGGAGGGTCGAGTATCACCATATCCCACTGTGCGCCGCCCTGCGCCTGCTCTTTCAGGTAGTCGAACACATCGGCAACGATAAACGTGCATTGTCCGAAGCCGTTCAGGTTGGCGTTGTGGCGGCAGCGTTCGATTGCGTCGGCGGAGATGTCCACGCCTGTTGTTTCGGCTGCACCGCCATGTGCGGCGTTGAGGGCAAACCCGCCTTGGTTGGTAAAGCAGTCAAGCACCCGCAAGCCGTGTGCGTAGTCCGCCACCGTTTTGCGGTTCAAGCGTTGGTCTAAAAAGTAGCCCGTCTTCTGTCCGTGCAGCAGCGATACGTCGAGCTGTACGCCGTTCTCGCGGATGGTCAGCGTGTCGGGTATCTCGCCAAAGAGTATCTGCTCGGTGCGCGTGAGTCCTTCTTTGGTGCGGAGTTGCGAATCGTTCTTGGCAATGATGCCGCGAAGTCCGGGCAGTACCGCTTGCAATGCGTCGCTTATCATTCCGGCGCGGAGGTCGGCTCCGGCGGAGAGGTGCTGCACGGCGCAGTAATCGCCGTAGCGGTCTATGATAAGTCCGGGTAGAAGGTCGCTTTCGCCAAAGCATAAACGGTAGGCGGGTTCATCGGCAAAGAGCCGCTCGCGCAGGCGGAGTGCGTCGCGCAGCCGGCTGATAAAAAAGTCCGTGTCAGGTTCGGCATTATAGCGCAGCAGGCGGACGGCAATCTGACTCTGCGGATGCCAAAAACCAACACCCATATCGTATCCGTAGCTTGTTTCCACACGCACGGCTGTTCCCGCAGGCAGGTCGGCGGGTATGGCGGCGGTGTCGAGTTCGTCGCGGAAAACCCAGAGGTGTCCGTTGCGTGTGCGGTGGTGTTTGCCTTCTTTCAGCCGTAGTGTTGTCATGCGTTGTGATGTGGTCTGTGGGTCTATGGGGTAGTCAAATGGGGTATGGTCAATGTGATGCGGTTACAGCGGTGTGATCGTAATGTTTTCGTGAACAGGGTATTCAACAGCGGTGATGGATTCTGTGCGATAGACAAAGCGCCGTTCAAGGTGATAGCTGAAATAATTACCGAAGAAGTTTTGGATTTCGGATTTGGCAAGCGCGTCAATATCAATCTGCTCTATGGCGGCGGTCGGCGATAAAGCAATACGTTGTAATGTGCCGAGCGCGTTTGCTCCAAGCCGGTAACCGCTTCCGCCTGTTATTCCGTCGGGTTGCAGCGGTGCGCCGTCGGCGAACGAGAAATAGTACTCGGGATGCTCTTCGGCAACAATGGGCGTTTGTGTATCGGCGCACGAACTGAAGTCAATCATAAAGCCCATGAGTTCCGCCACGCGGATATTGAACGAGGCAAAGTATCCGAAGAGGTTTTTTTCGGCGGCATCAAGCGCGGCAAGCGTATCGCGCAGCACATCGAAGAGCGCGGTGTTCTGTTCGGCATCGTGCTGTGTGTTGCTTACGGTTTCGGCAATTGCAAGTGCAACCGAGAGGTGCGGGAACGACGATGCAACTGTTCGCAAATAGAGTACGTTCTCGGCGTTCGAGAGTGTGTGTAAATCGCGTCCGGGTTTGTAGTAATACGTTGCGGACATCACGCTGAGCGGCTGAACCGCGCTTCCGAACTTGCTTCGCGGCTTACGCGCACCTTTGGCAATCACGCTTATCTTGCCTTGCGCGGCGGTGTAGAGCGAGAGTATTGCGCTTGTGTCGCTGTACTTGCGCGAATGAAGAACGACGGCATCGGTGGTGAGTATCATACGGTAGTGTGTGTTGTGCGGCGAAAGGGGGATTTCACTTGGAGTAGAGCGGGGCAGTGTTCACACGCGATAGCCGCGCACCACCCGCTGCATCGGTTCGCAGCATCACGTACTCGGTGGCGGGTAACTGTGTGGGCAATTGCAGAATGCGCGTGCAGCCAACGGTAATCATGGTATATCTGCCGTTGTTTTCAAGGAGTATCCTTTCGGATTTTCCCGGCACGGCGCGGATGGTGTCGAATCGTTGAATCAACCGACCGTTCTCGCGCAATTCGCTTCCTGTTGTAGAGTAGGTGAACGAGATCCCTCGCGTGCTGTCGCGCTTGTAGTCATTCTCTGTGCTTCGCAGCGTAAATGTCACGCCGCCTGTGCCGTTCACCGCTGTGTAGAATTGCGATTTGAATTGTGTGCCGTCGGGCTGAAGAAATGTGGCGCGTGTTCCTTGTGCCATCGTCATTGCATCGTTGCCAAGCGGCGCAACGCTGTCTAATGCAGAAAGATTACGCACGTAGTGCGATGTCCTGCCGTCGTCGTTGAGGGTGAACTCATCGGGCGTAATTTTCTTGCCAAACACAATGATGATAGGTACGACCACAAAGGCAAGTATCACATAGAGTCCGTCGTTCGAGCCGTTCTCGTTCATCGCGTACCTCCGGCGGGCGGCGGATACAAATCCGGTCGGTTGTAGCGAACTTCGTCGGGGAAGAATATCCTGCTTTGGATACCCACGCTAAGTCCGATATACGCAGTGCTGAATGCGCCCATACTCCGTCCGAACGCCCTTTCTAAAAAACTCTGAATACCGGGTATGACGGGCAGGTCAATGCCGCTGCTGCTGATGTATCCCGCATTCAAACCGATATTGAACCGTTGCGTGAGGAAGAGATTCAGCTTTGCGCCGAGTTGTATCATGCTGCTGGGCAGGTAGGAGTATTCGATGAACGGCTCGGCACTTAATTCATCGGAGAGGACGGGATACCAATAGCCCACGCGCAAGGGCAATATGCCAAGTCCCATCGAGGCAAAATCCACGTTACGTCCCGCAATGCGCTGTCGTCCGGCTCCGGCAATAACAAGATTGAAGAGTTCCGTTCCCACGTATAATCGGTTACGGAGAAGCTCCCACGGGATAGCAATACAGACGGGTGCTATCTGGAGTTGAAATCCTTTTAGCGGAAAGCTGCCCCGCGTCAGGATCGAGGTGTCAAGCGATGTATTCATCAGCGTCAGGTTTGCCACGCCGATACTCCACGAGGAATGTTCATGGTCTTTCCATTCGCGGTAGAGTTCGGGAACGCGGTTCAGAAAATCCAACACGGAAATCCCGATTCCAGCGTAGGGAATAAACGCCGTAACCGCCGAGTTGGAATCGTTCAACGCCGAGTTTGCGCGATTGGCTCCGGCGGCAAAGCCCGCATAAGCACGGATATTCAAACCGCCTATCGAGCCGACATCGAGCGAGCCGGAAAGATTGATGTATTGCGATGGATAAAAGCCGAGTCCGGTTGAGATTGTTGCCGCCACGTAGGGGATTTCCTCGCGCAGGTAAAACCGCTTGCGTACATACAGCGGCAGCACACTGATAAGTGTTTTCGAGTTGCTTGCTTCGGGGTAAATCATTTCTACGCCGTGCGTGCCGATTGTCCAGTTTGCGGCATCACGAAACCAGCGCAAGCGGTACTCCGCAATCCCGAAGCGGTATATCGCGCCAGTGAAGAGTCCGCTTTGCCTGCCTTGTATTTTATCGCTGAGAAAATCGGCGGGGTCGTAGTATATCCCGAAGAGTCCCGCACCAATACCATTGCTTGCGTTGCCCGACCCGATTAGCCCGATGCTCTCGAACGCGCCCAAGCGGATGAATGCCGGATACTCGCGTGTGACGACGCTGTCGCGCTGTGTCATTCCGCGTTCAATCTCGGTTGTCCGTGCCGAGGGATAAACGATACCGTTATCATCGCGTGCGCCGGGTTTATTGCGCGCCACCGTGGATTTGGTCGTGTCTTCAATCGTCAGCGTATAGGTGTCTTGTTCCGTGCGCGTTGTCGGGGTAACGCAGCCGGCAAGCCAGCATCCCGCCGCAACCACGGCAAGCAGGAGCGCACAGCGCAGAATACGGGCGGTACGGAGTATGGTAATACGTGTTTCGGTAGCAACAATCATCAGAGGTATGCCGCGAGTAATGCGTGAACAGATGTGCAGTGTGTACCAGTGCGGTACATCAGCGCAGTGCAAATTAGCGATTGCCGTTGTACCGCCATTCGGCTTTATGGAATTATGCGTATGCTGCGGGCTACACCTCATCTGGAAAGACGCATTCCCAATCCTAAATCCCGTCGGGGTTGGATAGTTGTGCGTTTGATGATACAAAAAAGGGTTGCCGACTGACAACCCTTCATAGTACGGTTCCGTATTGCGTAATGGCGTTATGTGTTCAAATCCCAACCAAGAACATTCAGACGTTGTTGAAATGCAGGGCTTATTGGTTTTCCTTTGTATTTCAATTTTATATGATTGAAAATTTTGGTCGCACCTGATCGGATTCCTGCGCTGATTTTTGATGCGGCATCGGAGGGCAGCCGTTTCTTTGAGGCAAATATTATTTTCCGGTTACGTGGACCGAGTAATGTTTCAATATCACTTACAACATTTTCACACAACAATTTTCTCTGCGCGCCCGAGTTTTCATGAAGAATAACGCCGGCATAATAAAACCCGTCGTTGGTAGTTAGGAATACGTCAAAATTGCGAAAAAGATTATTCGGATCAAAAGAGTCCAACCCAAGCACAACCGATGTTGAGCCGCGTTCACCGAAGAAGAAGTTGCCCGGATTCTGGATACACTTCAGAACTATCTTCCCTTCGCTTGTTTCTAAAATTTTACCGTGATTGTCTTTATGAGGGTTTATGATTGATTCTAAGTTAATTCTGTCGTTGTTATTATTAAAGGCGTCTGCTGCAATGATTTCGCCTAATTTTTCTAAACTGCCCGGTTTGTTTAGAATCGCAGCAATCTCCTTGACGCCGGATTTATCCCCCTGTAGCCGCTTATTCCATGCACCGTCAATATCGCGTAAGTTCTTTTGTGCATGCATAACAATCCATACGTTTTCCTGCATATGCATGATGCCGTTAGGAGTGGGCATCGGTGGCTTCAAAGCACCTTTCAGTTTGTCCAGCATATAACCGGGTGTGAATTCTTCTACATCATTCGCGTGTGATTGTAACCAATTGCGCAGCCCCATCAATTCTTCCTTATTCAACACACGTGTAAATGCGCTTGGATCAATGACATTCATTATCTCCAAAGGTTGGCGCAGATTTTTACCCGACGTTGTATTCTCCATTTTCACAACAAAATTGTCGTTGGGCACGCTTACCAAGTACACCGGATGCCCTTGGGATAATTGTCTTATCTGTTGTATCGTTTGCGTTGGAATCGGTAGGTTAAGATTCATAAGTACGTACTCCGCATAATTGAAAAATGAGTAGGTTGCGTATGCACTGTGATTGTAATCAGCGTATGCCGTCAGGGCATCCCCACACCCCATGCAAAAGTAAATGATATTGGCAATATAGAGTACAACCCTCAGCGTCCGCCGATACATTCTATCTGGTTGCCTGCCGGGTCGGTGCAGAGGATGTGTTAGTTGCTAAGAACACTCGGCATGTTCTTATGAATACTGTATATATGTGTTCATGATCTGAACACGATTATACGCTTCGCAATGCCAACATACATGACGCCAAGTGTTGCAATCGAAGTGGCAAGTCCGACAAATGGAAACACCCCAATTCCAAATGTGATTACCATATTGTGCAAGAGAGTTGCAAATGCAGCTGTGAAAGTAAATCTGCGCAATTTAAAAGCGAACGCAATGAGGATGAGAGATAGTGTAAAGAGTATATCAGCAAAGAAAAGCGGTTCAAGAAACCGAAATCCATCATAGGTATAGGTTCCATACAATAGCTTGACTACTTCAATACTATGAAGATACCCAAGGTAGATATGTGGTACGGCATACATGATAACCGCAAGTGTTTTCATCTTACTCCTCTAAGGCATATTTCAGTATAACGTCACCACGTACGCCACTCTTATGCTGATAACTATATAGAGTTGTTGAGCTGATACATTTCTTTCATGGTTATAGCAAAACTACTCTCGGTATCTGATTGGATTTCATGCGACGCACCGAAACTTTCTGCAATACGGGCGGGTTGTTGTCCGGCATACGCGCCGTATTATTGAAACAACATATCACGAACCTAACCCAAGAATACTTATGCAAAACAATCGCCGCGAATTTTTTATCAAAGCCGCCTCGATGCTTGGCGTGGCTGTATCGGCAACAAGCGTTGCCACCCTGCTTGCCTCGTGCGAAGAAGACACTATTAAGAACAGCGGGCAAACAATAAGCGTGGATATTAGCGGCGACAAGGCATTAGAGACCGTAGGCGGCGTGGTGGCAAAGACCATCGGCGGTAATTCAACGGTAGTGGTGCGCGCCTCGGAGAGCGAATACGTAGTGCTTAGCCGCGTGTGTTCACACCAGGGGTGCACTGTGAGTGTTCCCGCCAATGCATCCGAAAGGATTGTATGCCCATGTCACCTCGCCGAGTTCAACCCGCTTACCGGAGCACAAGTGAAAGAACCGAATGCAAGCGGCACACGCGGTCCACTGAAACGCTATGCAAGCTCCTACAACCCTTCAACAAAAACGCTGACGGTAACGCTGTAGCGGACTGTAGGGATATACAACTCCGCGATTATTGATTAGCATTGTACAACCGGCGGGAAATCTGTCCGGTTGTGGAATATGTTCGGGCTAACTTGCCTTAAGAAACGGACTCGCGACGAAAAATGGTTATAACGAATCAATCGCTAAGACGGATTCCGCCACCGGACGTTGAACACGGAATCCCGCCGCATACTGCGTCCCGTTGCATTGACTCTGTCTATAGAAATCTATTAAGTAAGAACATTATCAAACTGTTTTACTAACTCATTCAGGTACTATGAAATCATTGTTCCTCCTGCTCTGCGTGTTTGCACTAAGCATGACGCAGGCATTTTCTAACAGCAACAACGCTGCCGTTCTCGGCTATATCACATCGGGTTGCACATGTCATTCGGGGTCGTCGTCGAATACCACAGCTTCGATAACAGGCAGTTCCAATTTTACGTTTGCGCCGGGTGCAACGGCAACACTTACCTTCACAACAACGAACGCAAATCGTCCGCGTGCTGGCGTGGCGTTGGAGCTTATTAACTCAAGCAACACTCGCGTCACGGGTTTAAATACCGTATCGGGCGCAGGACTTGCAGCAAGTAATAATGCACTCTACCACGCAGGTGCAAAGACCATTTCAAATAACACAGCATCGTGGCAGTTTTCGTTCACTGCGCCAAGCACTCCCGGTCAGTACACACTGCGCTACGCAACAAACGCTACAACAAGCAGCTCATCGGGTGATTGGGCACTTGGCACACAAACAGTGATTGTAAAAGGACTCACGCTTACCGCCCCTACATCGGCGGTTGCGATTTGTGCGGGCAATTCCGTTTCAGTGCAATGGACGAGTTTCGGTGTGAGCAATGTGAATATCGAGCTTTCAAGCAACAGCGGCGGACAGTGGACACAAGTAGCCACGGCAACATCGAACAACGGCAACAATTCAACCACCTTCAACCTGCCCGGCACAACGCCCGCAGGCAACACCTACCGTGTTCGCGTGGTGGACCAATCCGACGCAACTATCAACAGTGCCTCGACCGACCTGACTGTTGGCTCGCCTGTACAAATTACCACACAGCCAACGCCGACAACGCAAACCGTCTGTGCGGGCGCGAACGTTTCCTTTGCTGTTGCCGGCACAGGCAGCGGGATTCAATACCAATGGCGCAAAGACGGAACACCGGTGAACGGTGCGAACCAAGCAACCTACACCATGAACAACATCACCACAGCGCAAGCAGGCACGTATGATTGCGTTGTGTCGGGAACATGCGGCACGCCGGTTACCTCACAACAATGTTCGGTATCGGTGAATCCCGCAACACAAATCACCACACAGCCGCAAAGCCAGACAGTATGCGCCGGAGCAAATGTAACATTCTCGGTGACAGCGGGCGGAGGCGGACTCAGCTACCGCTGGCGGTACAACGGCACAGATATTTCGGGTGCTACCCAAGCCACTTATACCAAAAACAGCGTCATTGCCAACGACACCGGCAATTACTCGTGTGTTGTTACAGGTCAATGCGGTGCACCGATTACATCGAACAACGCGCGGCTGACAGTTGGCGAACCCGCTCAATTTACCCAACATCCCGAGAGCCAAGAGAAATGCGAAAATGCATCCGTCACATTCTCGGCGCGTGTCCTCAACAGCAACGGCATCACCTTCGAGTGGGCGAAAGACGGCTCGCTTGTAAGCGATAACTCGCGTATCAGCGGAGCAACCACCACAACACTCACTATTAACTCGCTTACCCTTGCCGACATCGGCTCATACACGATGCGCGCCATTACCACAGTGTGCAGTTCAGTGATTATCTCGAACGCGGGCGGACTGACCGTCAACCCCGCACCGAAAGTGACAACACAGCCGCAATCAAAAACAATCGGCGAAGGCGCAAGCACAACATTCTCGGTTGTTGCATCGGGTAATGATGTTCGTTACCAATGGAAAAAGGGTGCCACAGATATTAGCGGCGCAACACTGAACACCTTTACCATCAGCAACGCTAAGAAAGCCGACGAGGGCAAGTACACGGTTGTTGTTAGCAACAGTTGCGGCACTGCGACATCACAAGAAGCAACACTCACTGTCTCGAACGCACCAATTCCGGTGCTTACACTCTCGGCTGCGAATATCGAGTTCGGCAAACTCCGTACAGGTGTTGCATCGGCGGAACGCACTATTAAAGTATCGAACACAGGTACTGCGCAACTCACGATTACCGCAATTGAACTGACCGGTGCGGCGGCACAAGGGATTGACCTTGATAAAACCGTCTTCACACTCAATGCAGGTGCAAATAAAGACATCGTCGTGAAATTCACACCGACAGCATCAGGTGTGCGTACCGCCGGTATCGAATTCAAATCGAATGCAGGCGACCCGCAAACAATCGCCGTTACAGGCGAAGGCGTTGCACGCGGTATTGACCCCCGTAACAGTTTCGATTTCCCCAATGATGTAGAAGCCGGAAAATCCGACGAGCAGACAATCACGGTAAATAACGCAACGGCAACCGCTCTCGGCATCAGTGCAATCACCGTCACATCGCCTGAGTTCAGCGTCACAGCACCAAGCGTCCCCGCACAACTCGATATTGCCGGAAAGCAGGACATTAAGGTTCGTTTTGCACCGACAAGCGAAGGACCCAAGAACGGATTCTTGATTATCAAATACGCAACCACCGGTGCAGACCAGTTCGATTCTATCGCGGTATCGGCTGTAGCCACCAAACAACTTTCTGTGAGCGACGGTGCTGAAGCAGGCATCGCCCTTTATCCGCATCCCGTATCATCGGATGTGTTTCTGAACGTACCGGAATCGCTCGCCATCGGCTCAACGCTCCGCATGATTGACGCGCTTGGTGCTACAGTTCTCACACTTGATGTGCAATCGCAGCGCACACCGCTGAACGTATCAGGTATTGCATCAGGCAGTTACCGCGTTCTCATCAGCAATGGCGCACGCAATTTCGTTCTACCGCTCGTGGTACTCCGCTAAACAATAACGCGCACGTGCGTTGCATGTGTTTTTCTACTGCCGTCATGACTCTTCGTGACGGCAGTTTTTTTTATGCGGGGCATACCCGCGATGCCATAGTTTTGCATGTGATACGTCGTATGAGCGGTTCACCCATTATTATTGTCGGTTATTATATGAATATCCTGTTTCGCTTTCTTTGTGCATTAGCACTCACACTTGGTGTTGCCGTGTCGGCATCCGCGCAGAGCGCACCCGTTTGGAAGGATACCTCTTTTACTGTGTCGGGCAACTGCGGCATGTGTAAAAAGACCATCGAAAAGCCCTTCAAGTCCATGAGTGGTATTGAAAAGGCAACATGGGACAAAAAGACAAAACTCTTCACCGTGCGCTACGATGCGTCTATTACCTCTGTCCCTGCTATCAAGAAAATCATCGCCGGAGTAGGGTATGATACCGACGAGGTAAAGGCAAGTGACGAGACCTACGCAACGTTGCCCAAGTGCTGCCGATACCGCGACGGCTCGCACGACTAAGATATTCCCGTCATGCTGAACCCGCTGCGCCATATCATCCATCTTCTCCTTATCCTGAGTGTGTTCATCGGAACAAACGGGATGCCGTTTGTGCTGCATTATTGTGGCGGAACGGTAGAGTCGGTTGGTGTATTTGCCAGCGAATCATGTGCTGACGAAGAAGGATGCGACGACGAAGGCGACAGTTGTTGCAATGACGAAATCGTGTTTCAACAACTGACAGTTGATGCACTGCAAACTCCCGCCGCCACCACTCTTCCTCCGATAGGCGCTGTGATTCTTCCCGCCATGTTTTTATATCACGATGTCTGCGCGATTCCGCACTGCGATTATGGAACAGCGTTACATATTACCTACCACACGCCTCCTCCCCTTTTGCTCTCTCTCCGCTGTTAGAATTTCTCCCCTTGTGGCGCAGCGTGCGCCATTCTGTAACCATGCGTTATGGCTTTGTGTCTTCGGTTTGGAAGGCATGAGGTGCATTGCGTATCTGCACGCATGGTGATGTTCGTTGGCAACGCTTACCACAAAACAGAACATAACATCATTAGGGAGAAGAATACTATGAATCATATCAAGCATATTCTATGCGCCGCACTGCTGCTCTGTGCAATAGCAACTAAAGGGGAAGCCCAACAAAAATCAACCGTTCGCGGAACGGTGTTGCTCCGCGAAAACGGAAGGGATGGAAAAACATCACCGCTTGCAGGAGCGCAGGTACGCTGGCTGAATACCAAGATTGGTGTAGTGGCAAAAAACGACGGTTCATTCAGCATTACCCGCCCCGATAGCGCAGCCCTGCTGGCGGTCTCGTCAATTGGCGCAAAGCCCGATACCATTTGTGTTGCTGCAAGCGATACCGTGCTGACCATTACACTGCGCGAGAATGCAGTGGAAACAAAACAAGTAACCGTGGAAGCCGACGGCGGCACGATAAGCAATGCGACGGTAAAAGAGGAAAAAATCTCGCAGAAGAAATTAGAGCAGTCGGCGTGTTGCTCGCTTGCGGAGTCCTTCGAGAAAAGTCCCTCGGTGGAAGTGACCTTTGCCGACGCAGCAACAGGCGCAAAGACAATTCAACTGCTTGGACTGCGCGGAGTTTATACACAAATGCTGACCGAGGCGGTTCCCTCAATCCGAGGGCTGGCAACACCCTTCGGCTTGGACTACGTGCCGGGTCCGTTCATCGAGGGAATTTCCATCTCGAAAGGTGCGGCATCGGTTGCCAACGGCTACGAAGGCATCACCGGACAAATCAATATCGAATATAAAAAAGCGCAACGCGACATTCCCTTCTTCGCCAATGCGTATGTGAATAACATGGGGCGGACGGAATTGAATCTGACCTCGGCACAAAAGGTGAGCGAGCAATGGCAGACAATGGTCATGCTGCACGGGCGCACTTTCCGCCACGAGCAAGACGGCAATGGCGACGGTTTCATAGACATGCCCACGTTCAGTCAGCTCAACGGTATGGCGCGTGTCTATCACGAAGGAACGGTAGAGTTTCAGTTTGTGGGCAAGGCGCTTTTCGATGAATACGGCGGCGGCACACTCACCCACAGCCACCAAGCCGGCAACGGGCACGACTACCGCATCGGAACACGAACCAACCGCTACGAATTTTTCTCGAAGGCGGCGTTGAAAGGGATATTCAGCGAGGAAGACCGCGACCTTGCGCTGATTGTGTCGGGCGCGTCGCACTCCATGAACAGCAGCTTCGGCAACCGCCGCTACAACGGCGATCAAACCACGCTCACCGCCAAACTTGTGGGAATATCGGAACTTGGCGACAACACAAAACTCATGTTCGGCGCAAGCATGATGATTGACCGCTACGATGAGCAGTTTGCCTTTGTGCAACCCGCCGACACAACGGCATTCTTTGCACGCACCGAGCGCGTTCCGGGCGCATTCGCCGAACTCACCTATAGCGGCATCAGCAACCTGACGGTGGTAGCCGGACTCCGCGCCGACGCACACAATATGTTCGGCTCGTTCATCACGCCGCGCATCCATGCCAAATACGACCTAAGCGACTACACATCCCTTCGCGTTTCGGCGGGCAGCGGGATGAGGATTGCGAACCTTGTGGCGGATAATCTTTCGGCGTTTGTGAATGCACGCACCATACAGTTCGCTGGGTCGCCGCAACCCGAACGTGCGTGGAACTACGGTGCATCGTTCACCACCACCCTTACGCTGTTCAATACCGTCTTCACCTTCGACGCAGAGTATTTTCACACGCGGTTCAGCAATCAGATTGCACCCGACTTCGACCGCAGCGTGCGCGATGTGTTCATCGGTCCGGTGGCAGGCGCATCGTATGCCAACAGCGGGTTGGTGCAAGTGCAATTCGCACCCGTTACAAATCTTGATCTGAACATTGCCTACCGTTTGATAGATGCACACGCATTCACAGGCGGCGCACTGCGCGAGCGTCCGCTCATCTCGCCCCACCGCCTTTTGGCAACGCTCTCGTATCTGGCACCGGCTGATTTCTTTTTGGGGAACGGTTGGCAATTCGATGCAACGGGCGTGTGGAACAGCGGCGGACGCATTCCCACCACCGAGGGCAACCCCGACGCATTCCGCATGGACTCGCGTTTCGACGGCTTCTTCCGTCTGAACGGGCAAATCCAAAAACGGTGGGAGCGTTTCGACATGTATCTCGGCATCGAGAACGCAACAAACTTTCTGCAACAGCGTGCCGTCATCGCCGCCGACAACCCGCACTCCTCGATGTTCGACAGTTCGCTGATATGGGGACCGCTCGACAACCGCATGGTCTATCTCGGTATTCGATGGAGGGTAGAGTGATGGAGAAGAAGAGACAGAATATCGGCAACGCGGCTTGATACGTATCCGACCCGATGTATTCGAGCACCATGAGCGCAGAGAATGCGGGTGAAAGCATCGTCTGGTCGCTTGCCTGCCAAGACACCGTGTTGCGAAAAGGTCTGCGCTTGCCAGCCGAAGACGGCAACTACGAAAAACCGCTGATGGATGCACGCGGTCTGTAGAGGGGGGAACTCATCCGCTTGACTGCGGCGTGCAACATCAAGAACTGTATTGCTCTCTGCGTCCATACAGTATGGCGGCATTAACAAAAGGCGTTGAGTGAATATGATGTCGGAGTAATATGATGCATCGCGGTTCACACGAGTGCGTTCATTATTCAGGAGAAAATCAGCGAATACTATATGAGTACGATGTACGAGATTTGCCGTTGGGTAATCGTGGACACCTCATAACAATCACGTATGTACCTACGTGTCACAACCTTATGGGGAAAGAAATGCTGTATTTTCCTGTATCTGTTTTTCGTATAAAATCCAAGGTTCAATATGCATTCATTTTTTGTTTCTCTTCTCGCTGTTGCAGCACTCATCTTTCCTCTCTCTGCTCAAGAGTGGAAAGCAGTGAATACAGGTATACCAGATAGCGCAACAATAATTTCTCTCACCGTAAGCGGCGCGAATATTTTTGCAGGTACATCTTCTGGTCAAGGCATTTTCTTAAGTACAAATAACGGCATGTCATGGACCGCAGTCAATACTGGTTTACCAAGTGATGTAAGCATACGTTCACTTACGGCAAGCGGCTCTGACATCTTTGCAGGTGCATACTTTGGAGAGGGCGGCATCTTTATGAGTACAAACAATGGCATATTATGGAAAGATGCCAGTACTGGTCTTCCAAGCGGAGCACGTGTACACTGCCTGACCCGTAGTGGCTCGAATATTATTGCGGGAATAGGCGAACTTGGTGTTTTTATGAGTACAAATAATGGCATATCATGGATAGCAGTCAATAATGGTCTACCAAATCGTGCATTAGTGTATTCTCTTACTACAGATGGCTCGAATATCTTTGTAGGGACTGATGTTTCAGGGGTATTCATGAGTACTAATAATGGTACATCATGGGCAGAAGCCAGTAATGGTCTTATAAAAGGTTTGCCCATTTATTCCTTAACGGTCAGCGGCTCGAATATCTTCGCAGGGACACTTGGTGCTGTATTCATGAGTACAAACAATGGTACCTTATGGACAGCAGTCAATAATGGTATTCCTAAAGGTGTCTCTATATATTCCTTAACGGTCAGCGGCTCAAATATCTGTGCAGGTACATACTTTGGAGAGGGTGGAATCTTTATGAGTACAAATAATGGAACATCATGGACCGCAGTCAATTCTGGTCTTCCCAAAGGTGTGTTTATATATTCCCTTGCAGTCAGCGGCTCTTATATCTTCGCAGGGACACTTGGTCAGGGTATATTCAAATTAGACCTCAACGCTACCTCTGTTAATGAGCAGCACGATGGGAAAAATACGTTGCTCTGTTCGCCTAATCCAAGCAGCGGCGATGTACGCATACACTACACCCCTAATAGTAATGAGCACAGGGAACTCTATGTTACAGACATACATGGCAGAAGGATGATAGATGTTCCAGACACAACCGAAAAAACGACGATTAATACCAGCACATGGGCAGAAGGTGTGTATATGATAGTCCTTCGTACAGGCACGGCAACACAGACCCAGAAGTTGATGGTGGTTCGATAGTGTTCACATTCCGTTATGTATTCAACCAAGGGCATAAGACATGGGTTCAAACAAAACTCAATGTATCGGACGACATGACCTAATGGAAATGGACATTCCAATGCTGCTCTGAAACTCAACATTCATTCTCTCATTGTATCGCTGATGTTATGAGTACAGTTATACTTCTTTTTCTTCAGTGTCTTGTGCTAACGGCGACCTCTGTTGCTTTCGTACAACCAAGCCGACTCTGCACAGTAACTCTTGAATTGACTCCGCCCTATTGCCAGCCGTGCATTGCCCGGTTGTTGGATATTAGAAAGCAAACCCACGGACGACTTGCATTGTACACACGGATTTCCATTGCTACCAACTCTTTGAAGATTCAAAAGAAATTAGCAGAGTTAGCATTAGATACCACTGTTTTCATTAAAACAAAAATCAACCGTTCCCTCAACTCAACCCAAGCTGTTCTCAGCTACTATGAAAAAAGCAAAAAGGTATCGAAGCGATTCGACATTAATACAAATTGCAATCAACTGCTTGGCACTCTCGACTCCGTTATCAAACAACGGGACGCTCTATCGTTAGATACTGTCCGCCCGCCTGTGTTGCTCGAGAAGAAGTCCATACCAATACCCCTGCCGCCACTTGAAAAACTTATGCCTTTGCCTCATGGCAGAGGATTGTATTATCTAGACAAAAAACTTGTACTTCATCGTTGGTATGGAAGCACCCTCCGCCACGATTCCGTAAATCTCAACAAACTCATACCGGATTCCTTACATCGTACTCTTTTCTCGCCCGGAGAAACTGTGTTCTATGCAGATACCATTGCGGAGTTCAGTTTCTATCATACGACAACATTTGTTGATACCATCATCAGCGGGGAATACGCCCGATTGTACAAAGGCGGCAATATGTGGAGAATACAGATTGGATTTCCATCAGACGGCAAGCCAGTTTCAACGCCATGTACTGTTGTACCCCCGTCAATTACGCATCAATACATTTGGACAAAAGAACAAGACGGCACGACGCTATGCGTACCCTATCCGCAAGAAGGATATAGAACAACGCCAACATCTTTTTCCATAGCACGGTGTAATGGCAATGGCGACGTACTATCTATACTTGCTGATTCTGTTCTTCTTCATTTTTTCCCTGCCACCAATCGAAAAACCGATTCATACAATAGAACGGTATATGTAGCGGCAAACAGCTCGGTTGATTGGATGAAAATATCTGACGATAAATCTCAGATTCACCTCCCGCATTGCTCGCCCAATCATCGGTATTCCGAATTGATTTCCCTTCAAATTGTTGCGCCACACATACTTCTTACCTACGAGACAGAGGATGAACAAGACAGGATTTCGGTCATTACAAATTTGAATGGTGTAGTGAGCAGTCCTTACTTCAAACACAGTTCAGGTACATCGCTCTTTCTACTGCAAGAGAATGAGGATGTCCAGCTTCTGAAGGTATCAACAAACAAGAATACACCAACTGAACTCTCTTTGTACAGATTGGCAGCGTTATTATCGTTATTGCCATAGGGTACTGTTTGTTACTCTGCGGAACTTCATCTGTTCTGTACTGCGTTCACGGCATTATCCCAATTATCAACTCATCATTTACTCACAACGAAGCATGAAACTTGCAATCGGAGACAAAGCGCCGGCATTCACAACAACCGACGAAAACGGCAATAGCGTATCGCTCAAGGAATTCAAAGGCAAAACCGTTGTGCTGTATTTCTATCCCAAGGATAACACAAGCGGCTGCACCGCACAGGCGTGCGATTTCCGCGACAACATGGAACGCATCACGGCATCGGGTGCGGTGGTGCTAGGCGTTAGCCCCGACAGCGAAAAATCACACACCAAGTTCATCGCCGACTTCGACCTGAACTTCCGCCTGCTTGCCGACACAAGCAAAGAGATATGCGAAGGATACGGCGTGTGGGTTGAGAAATCCATGTACGGCAGAAAATATATGGGCGTGGCGCGCACCACGTTCATCATCAACGGTAAAGGAAAAATCACACACATTTTCGAGAACGTAAAAGTGCCCGGTCATGCCGACGCGGTGATGGAAGCATTAGGTGCATAACGTTAGGTTATACACAATAAACAGAATCGCCGCATCGGGGTAGTTTCCGGTGCGGCGATTGTATTATCTGATGATGCGGAGTATTATTTCTTTCCGCCCTTGCCTGCTACGGGAGTAATGTAGGGCTTGCCGCCGAAACCAATCTCGCCGATTTTTTTCATGCAGAGATCCACCACTTTTTGCGGCAGCGGTGCGTAGTGCAGGTCTTTGCAAAACGCCTGACCGTCCTTAATCGCCCATTGCAAAAAGTCCACAATCGCCTTCCCTTTCGCTTGGTCTTTCTGATCGTTATAGATTAAGAGCCACGTCATTCCGGCAATCGGGTAACCGCCTTTATCGGGGTCGGTGATGGATGCGCGGAGGTCGGCGGGGATATTCACCAACGAGCCGTTCGCGGCTTCGGTCACAGCGTCAATCGTTGGCAATACGTATTTGCCCGATTTGTTTTGTATCTCGGCATATTCCAACTTATTCTGCACGGCATACGCAAGTTCCACATAGCCGATGGAACCCTTCGTTTGTTTCACCTGACCGGCAACGCCTTCATTACCTTTTGCGCCCAGTGTTCCCTGTGCCCAGTTCACTGACGTACCCTTGCCATAGGTTTTCTGCCAGTACCCGCTAACCTTGCAAAGGTAGTCGGTGAAGATAGCCGTCGTGCCGGAGCCGTCGCTGCGGTGGACAACAATTATTGCCATATCGGGCAGAGTCACACCCGGATTGGATTCTTTAATGCGGGGGTCGTTCCACTTTTTAATAATTCCCGCAAAAATGTCGGGAATAACAGCGGGTTTCAGTTTGAGTTTCGTTGTCACGCCCGGCACATTGAAGGTAAGCACCACTGCGCCGAGTGTCATCGGTATATGGAGGATATCCCTGCCTTGTTTTGATTTGGCGGTTGCAATCTGCTCGTCGGTCATCGCGCCGTCGCTCGCGCCGAAATCCACCGTGCCTTCGGTAATTTGCTTAATACCCCCGCCCGAACCGATGGATTGGTAGTTGAATTGGATGCCTGTCTTGTTTTTATACACCTCGAACCACTTAGAGTAGAGGACATAGGGAAAGGTGGCACCTGCGCCGTTTATTTGTAACTGTGCGGCAGCGGGCATTGCCGATACAATGGCAAACAATGCTGCGGCAAGAGCCAGGAATGCTTTGCGATTTATCATCATGTGATACAGAAATGAATTGTGAATACTACAAAAATTTTGTGTGATGCACGCAGCGCGCTGAACCGGAAAGCAGTGAACCGAACATGTGCAGACGGGTAGGGAGTTGCACGGCGATTCTCACCAATACGGGGCAGGTTGTGAACAGTCACACACACGCTGCTGCAAAACTACGCCGCTCCGACACGACTCACCGTTGTTACGGATGTTACGATTTGATAATATGGCATCGGCTTCCAGTACCTATTGTTTCCACGTGTGTCCGCAGTCGGTGCAGACGTGTGTTCGCTTGAAGAGAAATATAAAGACATAGAGCGGACCGAATATCGGTGCAAGTATGATGGCAAGTATAACCCAGTGCTTTGGAAATTTCTTACGATAGACCGTCGCCGATTCGCAGGATGGGCAATACTCATCCACGTGCACAAACCCCTTTGCCCATTGCTCGTCATCCTTCTTCTGGGAATCGCTTGATATTGATGTTCTTCTCTTTAGAACAGCAACTGCTTTTTCAAAATCACTTTCACGAACTTGAACCCTGATTCCCCCCATTGCATTACCAAGGAAATAGTTCGTATTTACTGTATTCTCGTCCTTGAGAAAGGAATGGATTCCTTCTGACTCCAAGTCCGCTTTCAGCAACTGTGCTTGCGTTAGATAGGAGTACGATGTAAGTGTCACCCAATCGTTTGCCATGATAGTTCCTCCGTTTAATATCAATGGATAGGTAAATGTACACAGAAAGGCGGTGATGGCAGGCGGGATTATTCATCACAGAAAGCAGCAGGGTACTACACAAAAACGGGATGCCTGTAGCGCAACAAGCATCCCGAACTAAAGTACCGTCTGGTCAGCAACTCTCGGTATTGGTAATTCTCTTTTGTTATCGGAGGACGTTCAGTTGTCGCACCGAGCGTGTGCCGTCGGCAAAGCGAGCTTCCACCATGTACGTTCCGCTTGCAAGTTCCGGCATCGTCAGTGTTTCTGTGCCGCTGCGGGTAATCACCACTTCGCCAAGCATCGAGCTGACGGTGAGCGATTCAACCGGCTTAGTTGCACTGATGCGAACCATGCCGTCCGCCGTCGGGTTCGGGGCAAGCGTCAATCCGCCGTTTGTTGCGGGGTCGTTCTCCACGCTCGTTGTACTGCTGCGGAAACGGAGTGCGGCGAACTGTGAGTTATCACATTCCCAGTTTCCAATCACTTCGGTTGTTTCCACTTGCGAAATCTGCTCGCCTGTGCGGGCGTTGATAACGTAAATCATTCCGGTGGAATTTGAGATGTCGCTGCCGTTCATCAGTTGCAGCACAATACGTCCGGTGGCTTGGTCGAAAACCATCTGCACACCCGCACTTGGTGCTGGATAATCGGCAAGAACCGTCATATCGCCGTTGCTGTTGATTTTCACAACGCGGGTGCGGTCGTCGTTCACGCCCCATACTGCAAGAACGGCATCGGTCACATCATCATACTGAATTTCGCTAAGGTGCGAGATTGATGTGTTGAATACATTATTCAAATACTCATTGTCGGAGACAATATTCACATCTTTCAATTCCATCCCGCCCGTGTTCACATTGATATACGCCACTGCCGGAAGCGCAACAGAGTAAGTGGGGCGTAAGCGGCTAACCATATAAACATATCGCTCGTTGTCGGAATCAAATGCTGAATGCTTGTCACCTGTGTGTCGTGGCTGGATTTGATTATAAGTACCAACAACACTCGATGTACCGGTCGCCGGATTGAAGTGCAGTAATCGCACTCCAGTATGATATCCGCGGTCAACGCCATAGAGCTTGCCATTGCGCATGTTGAATTCTAATTGGAATGGACCGTTGTATGATTCAAAACCTTCGTATTGCACAAACGAGCCGTTGTTGGTATTCACCGAGCGGATAATGCTCTTCACATCAAAGTCATTCGGATCATTTGGCTTTGGGTTTTTTATCTCGGTAAGAATATAATACCGACCCGAAACCGGGTCAATCGTACTTGACCCGTATTGAATATATCCAATAGAATAATCATGGACGTATCCAGTGTGTGTGAGTGCTGCCGTAGAGGGATTAAGCTCCATCAGCTTGCACGCCTCGTCGTAGCTGCTCTTGATGCCCATGATGCGCTGTGCATGGACTGGCATCGCAAGCGCAAGGGTAAGAGCCGCGCCCGCAACCGCCGTTGTAAGTAATTTGACCATAGTGGTACGTAAAAATGGTGATACAATAAAGACACGTACGCGCGTACAGCGGGCAAGAATCCCCAGCCGGAAATATGTTACAACGCAGAAAAAATGCACTTGAATACAACTGCGAATAAGTCCGTGTCGAACCCGCCCGCTCCGCCCCTTGCCTCGTACTGCGGGAAAGCGCAGTCCGCCGCAGCCCAAGTGTTTTTGCGTTACGCTTCCAACAAATACTCTCATGGCGATTCCCGCCGCCGCGCAATGAAACAGGCGGCTGTTCGTAACTTCGCCCTTACAAGCTATAATCCAAACCGCACCATGCAACGAAATCAACGTACAACCGAAATCCGCGTAGGAATCATTACCGTTCTCGCCGTTCTCATTCTTATCGTGGGTGTCTCGCTTGGCAGGGGCTTTAGCGTATCGCCCGCCCAAAAAACAATCGCCATGCGGTTCACCACCGTCAATGGTATTGACCCCTCGGCTCCGGTATGGATAAACGGCGTAAAACGCGGCTCGGTGGCAAGTGTAAAACCCGACGGTAACAGTGTGGTTGTCACAGCTATTCTTGACAACACCGACGACCTCCGCGCCGATGCCCGTGCCCGCATCACCATCTTGGAACTCACGGGCGGTAAACGGGTGGATATTATGAACGGCACAAGCGCACAGGCATGGAATGGAGGCGAAATCAAAGGCGAATCCACACCCGACTTCGGTGATGTGCTTGCCCTTGTGGGCGAGGTAGGCGGCGATGCAAAATCACTCGTTCGCCGGTTGGATTCCATCTCCGCCCATATCAATATCCTTCTTGCCGACGGCAGCTTTATCAAAAACGTAAAAGAACTTGGCGAAAACGCGAACAAATCCGTTGCCACGCTCAATGCCATTGTGCAAAGCAACCGCGACAACCTGCAAACCGCCATCACCAACCTGCGCTCGCTCAGCGACGACCTGCGCCGCATTGTAAAAGAGAACGAACCGGGTATAACCTCGCTGATTGCCAAGTTAGACCGCACCGCCGGCTCGGCGGAGAAAATCATCGGCTCGGCGGATTCCACCCTTACTCGGGTGAATACCCTTGTTGCCAACGTGGACGGCGTTGTGAAAGATGTCCGCAGCGGCGAGGGCAGCATCGGCAAGCTCATTTACGACAAAGGGTTGGCGGTGAAACTCGATTCGACGATGGCAAACCTGCAAGTATTCATTGACCAGGTAAGCAAACACGGCGTAAATGTGAACCTGCGCCTTGGCACACGCCCGTAATCCCGCCGCGTCCGGCATGAAAATTCCCTGTTCCTGAAAAAAATCCTTGCTCGCCGAGCTGTCAGATTCTATTTTCGCGTCCCGTTTTTATCGCTCCATGCAAAAAGCGGAAAACAATCGGGCGTTTAGCTCAGCTGGTTCAGAGCATCTGCCTTACAAGCAGAGGGTCGGGAGTTCAAATCTCTCAACGCCCACGAAAGAAAACCGCGAAACGTAATGTTTCGCGGTTTTTTTATGCCGTGTCACTATTTCACAAGGTCACGAACATTCTATGATATAGAGATGATACCGGGATGATAAGGTCACGTATAGGTCACAACGATTCAGCGGCGGCAAGAATTTCGCTTGTGTTGAACACGCGGTAATGTTGCATCATCACATCAACACGACAACGCGCAAGACGACTTGCAACGTCCAGAGGGATGTTTTTTCGACAGATTCTTGATATAAAAGTTTTTCGCATTTCGTGGAACGCACGGTTTTTTTTGTCAATCCCTAACGCCCGCATCGCGGTTTCCAACTTCCTCAAATTAGCGCGGTACGTGTTTTTTTTGGCGGCGTGGTACTTGAATAAATAACCTTCCCCAGGTAAGCCCGCAAGGATTGAACGTAGCTTGTCGGTGAGCGGTATCAGCTCGAACTTTTTGTGATCTTTCGATTCGATACGCAAAGCGTTTTCAAGTATATCATCAGCTCGCAACGACGCGGCTTCGTGCCATCGTAAGCCGATCGTGAACATGAGTTCAATCATCACCGATAAATCAACGTCACGGGTGCGGAAGTACTCAATGATCAGACGTTCTTCATCTTCGGTGTATTCGGTTGGCAATGGTAACGGCTCAGACCGGATAAACTCCGATTTCAATTCCTCGATATAAACTTCCTGATCAATGTACCCGCGCCGTTCACACCATCGAATGAATACACGTAACGAACGCAAATACGTAGTTACTGACACACTGCGAATTGTTTGATTTGACAATGCACCACGCATTGCCGCTTTTATAGATTCGGATGATATTACAGTGTCCGCCGTCGGGCGTAGAAACCGCATGAATGCTTGCTTGTAGAGTTCTATTGTGCGATTCCCTTTACTACTTCCGTATGTCGAAAGAAATTCATCGAACGCGGCTTGGATAGTAATTTTTTCGCGGAAGTGATTCTCGAAAGGATTCACGCCTTTCATCTTGTGTTCAATATAGGCGGCATCTATTATCTGTTGAAGTTTGGCGCGGTTTTCTTTCGTGTCCGGCAGTCCTGTACTCACACGTTCACCGGTGATAGGTAGCTTCATGTATAACGTGCGCCGACCTTTCGGACAGTACACACTTCCGCTCCCCTTCAACCGGCGCGACTTCACGGAGATTCGCCCAAGATGTTACCAACAGGATAGTAGTATGCAACAACAACAATACTCCCTGTTGTGCAACGCTCCACGCCGAAACCAACGTGTGTACTGCGTCGGCTGATCATGGCTGTATAGTGACCGTATTTAGCCGCGCCCGCTCCGGTAATTGCTCCGCCGGTGTAAAACTGTTTTTCCCTGTACCACGATTCAACCGCATCCATCGGCGTAATGTAGAACATACGCCAATACAGGTTTTCCGTCACGCCTTGACGATAGGAATGTTCTTGCGCTTCGGGTCGGCAATCCTGTATCAAATACTGAGCGTAGCGTTCGGCAAGTTTGGCAAGTGAATCACTGTAGGCAAGCGGTGGTGCGCCAACTTCAGCGCGGATTTCATTGTGGCGTTGAAGCATGGAATCAATATAGACGGGACGGGTGCGCTGTTGTCGTGGCGATGTGTCGGATGTTGTTATTCGTGGGGCTGTGCATCCGGCAAGGATAAGCAATGCAAGGGTAAAAATGATTCCGTTCATGGTGCAATAGAGTTACGTTGATACTACTCTAATTTATTGACTGTCGCTGATATTATTTGTGATTTTTCATTGACCATCATCACGCGCTCTTGACTTGTGTACTGCATTGCGGCGGGCATTCGTGACCTGAGTTTGTTGCCCGCGTCGTTACGGGCAAACATATCGGCTATGTCGTAGTTCTCTGTATCAAACAGCCAATCAAGCGATATTCCATGAACGTATAATTTTATCAATTCATCCGAGCTGGTTGCCTTACCATTTCGCCAACGTGATATACTACTATACCCAATATCGGTAGCATCTGCCATGCTTTTGGCTTTCCCTTCAAAGAGTATGCCAATCAATATGTTCAACTTACTTGCTATCATGCAATAAAAATAAATAACATAAATTATTTTATTCTGTTAAGAGTTTTCATATATTCGCATCAGTTGTTGCACTTATGCAATTATCAATAACATCTAATGAATTATGTCAGCGCAAATGTTAGTGACGAAAAAACTCAACTTACTATACAGATACGTGTTCGGCAGTAACCGCGTGAACATGAGTAAATCCCTCAACGCTCCGTTGCAATCTGTGTTCTCTTGGCTCGACGGCTCGACTATGCCATCGTTTAAGTATTTACGTAAGATGCACCAATTCGGTATCAATCCGATTTGGCTTATGGATGATGATGATACAACCTTGTCCGGTATGTTCACAGATACCGAGAGCGGAAAACGCCTCTCGCAAACTGTGAACGAAAACATTGCACGAACCGCCGAGCATAATCCTGCTGATCTCTTGGTAGCCGACTTCACGGACGAGGTAACTGTTTAGACACGGCAAAAATATAATTGTTGCAATAATGTTTCAAAAATGTTGCAAAAATCTTGCAATGATAAATTATTGAAATTATGAGTAATAAAAAGAAGAAACAGTATCGTCCGCATGGTTTGCGTGACTATGTGGCAAAAAACCTCAGAATTAGCGTATCTGCTGTTGATGCACGGCTACGGAACAATGAACCCGAAGCCGTTGAACTCGCCGCTTTTTTTATCCGCGCTCACAACAAAGCCCGAAAACAAGCGGCTATCATCGCCGCCGGATTGAAGGAATCACCAACGCCAAACGATAGCAACAATGCCGAAACTTGCTAAAAATAAAATGTTGTGGTCGTGCGAGGTGGTTCACCGTGAAACAGGTTTGCCGCTCCGTACTTGCCGATTGCTCATGCAAAACGGAACTATCCGTAGCCGCATTGTTGCCGGTGTGTTAGTCACCCGCGAATGTTACGTCACTGAATATCTATCGTCAGTATTTGCGCCTGAATTTTCGGGCGACCCGTTTTTTCAACTTCCACAGATTGAACCTTGTAAAAAATCGAATACCGCTTCCATCAAAACCAAAGTTCTTGCCGAACTCAACGCCTACAAAAAATCACAGTCCCAAACATTACAACAATTACAACACAAACAATGATACTACCGATTGCCATTGAGCCGCTTCCGGCATTGCCGGTTGCATCCGTACCGCCAAAAATGGTTGTGCGAACCGTGCGCGAATGGTTGCGCTCGAATTGCATTGCACGTGCATTCAATACACAAGTTGCCGTGCCGCCAAGCGAACCGATTATTCCGCTCGAGCAAACACCGCCGGTTACAACAACCGCCGCCGACTTAAGTACAGGGATTCATCCGCATTATTTCGCGGTGAAATATCAACTCATAAACGAAGAATTGATCCGCGTGGTGACGGTGTGCGCCCCTACTGCTGTAGAAGCGTTCCGCGCCGTGGTCAATTTCCACGCAGACCATGAGGAAATAGTCCGCTCCATGATCTCAATACGAAAGGTTGATCACCATGGGTAAATCGTATTTCCTTGACACGGATGTTTGGACAGAGACGATGTTCCATGACATGTTGGACGATGAATTTCGTGTGTATCTGTTTTTGCGGCATTCGCCGGATTGTTCGCTAACAGGATTGGATGAACTGAGCGTGTTTAGCATTGCCCGCTACACCTGCAAGCAACCCGAGCGCGTAACGGATATAATCCGCGTGTTGGCATCGAAGTTCGATTCAGCGGGCAATCCGCTTGTAATCCCCGACAACGGATTGTATTTCTGTGCGGCGGCGGCGCGTGAGAAAATCAAGAGCGCACCGAAGTTCATCAGCCGATTGATCTCCGTTCGCAAGCGGCACAGGTCGCATAAATCTGAGTACGCCGAATCCGGTATCAACAAAGCGTATGCGGCGTTCCTTGAAACATGGGAACAGGAACTCTATGAATATGATTCGATAGCACCCGCACCGGCTACAACAGGATATCAGAGCATCCCCGCGCACAATGGGTATCACCCGCCGGATCATAGTTCAGTAATGACTAACCCGCTCGAATAACCCTTACGAACCCTTACGAACCCTTACGAACCCTTACGAACCCTTACGAACCCTTACGAACCCTTACGAACCCTTCGTTTTATTCATTTTCGATTCACAAACATCGAAATTCAGTAAAAAACAAGACCGTGAACCCTTCGTAACCCTTCGTAACCCTTCGTAACCCTTCGTAACCCTTCGTAACCCTTCGTAACCCTTCGTAACCCTACCGAACCCTCTATAGAAATAGATATAGAAATAGAAATAGAGAAGAAAAGAACATTGCTTACTAATAAATCGGATTCGGAAATTCACAAACAATTTACAATCATGAGAATTAAAATTGAACTTGACGGCAACGTAGCAAAAACAACCGTCACACAATCCCCGAAGCGCGGGCGACCGCGCACCCTATCGAGCCAAGAGGCACGAATCCTTGAATACCTCAAAGCAGGTAACACCATAACCCGTATGCAAGCGCACACCCTTTTCGAGTGCGCCGAACTGCCCGCACGAATCCACGCATTGCGGAAAGCCGGTTGGGACATCATCAGCGAACCATACGTGAGCAACAAGGGCAAACACCTTGTGAAGTACCGTTTGAAAATTGACTTTCCAAATTGCGAGATTCCATTTCCCACCTCTCGCACGGAAGGAGCAATCGCATGATGTTTCCCAACGCATTACCGGCAACGAACGTGCCGACGCATTCGCCCGCCCATGCAAAGCCCTCACCGGCGGAGCAATGGTTTGATTGGTTGATCTCGCTCAATACCGCTGTAGATGCGGCACGGAGCAACTACAAGCCACACGGTGCGGCGAAACTCCGTGCTTGGGCGGATTTGCTTGTCCGCTCGAATTACACCCGAGAACAGGCATCTACCGCGTGGTTGTGGTGTACTGCCGGTTCATGGTTCGACGCAAAACGTGAGATGCAATTCAGCGATTTGTTTCCGAACGCAAAACAACTGTTGGAGCTACGCCACGGGCTTATGACGGTAACGCTACACAACAACCGCCTACGAGCCATGAAGGACGCACACGAGCGCGAACTACACGCGGTTGCGGTTCACTACGAGCGCAAAATGCGCGAAGCAAACCCGACAGCCGACCCATTGCCGGAGATCATTGATTTCGGGCGGCAGATTTTGGATTTGAAGGACGAAATACACGAACGCGATGTGACTATCATGCGCCTATGCAAGGAGATTGAACGCCTACGCCGCACAGAACCGATTCCCGAACAGGTTACAGATAGTTCGGAAACGTATAGTCGTGGTTTGGCAGTAGAACAGAACGGTAGTTCATCACACAGTAGCACAATGTATCACAACGAATTGGTAACACAAACGGGAGCAGGTAATGACAGGTAATATATTTCGCGCCATACGCCTACGCCACGGCGTTACGGCATTGGAGTTGGTTACGTTTGTTCAAGAGAAATACAACTTTGCACGAACGGTGAACTACATTTATCAGATTGAGAATGACGAAACGAACGACGTGCCGGAACGGTGGGTCGGTTACTTAGAGGCATTCACAGGGAAAGAGATATTCAAACGCTTGCGTGAAGAAGTTGAAGGAGTAAAATCATGAGAAAGCACATTGTTCGTACATACCATGCCGGTAGTGAATACCAAATACACAGCGACGGCAAAGTGTATTTAGTGGTTGAGCATACAAAGCGTATGGTGTATAAAACGCATCAAGACAAAACATTCAAAGCACACCCGGACCATACCGGAACGAATGTAAAAGAAGTGTTCACCGTTACGGCAACATTGCGCCGCGTGAAGGACTTTGGTTTGATACAGGAACTATGCAAGAAAGCAGGAGTGATGTGATGGAATTGAAAGCACTCGCAGAAGCGAATACCCCATTGTTAAAGCGGACGGTAATTATACCCTGTAAGAAATGCGATGGGCGAGGAGGATACGCCGCCGCCGCAATTTCTCGAAACATTCATGTACTAACTAATGAGTATCCTACTCCATGTAACATTTGTTGTGGCACGGGGCGAGTTGAAATATCCGATGAGGAAGCCGTCAAGTTAGGACTTCTGACCACACCAACACAATCGAAGGAGTGATGTGATGAATTTACTATACTATCCCGGCGCGAAAAACTCAATAGCGAAAGCAATCTTAAAACTCATGCCTACCCACGATGG
>JAEUSO010000080.1:0-7500 GCA_016788605.1 Candidatus Kapaibacterium sp.
AGCGGCTGCTTGGGTTCAGCACATTATCGCAGGTTGAGCGGATTTGGTGCATAATCTGTTTGTTCGACCATGTGGGGCGATGCGCCACAAGCAATCCGACAAGTCCCGCCACAATCGGCGAGGAGAACGACGTTCCTGTTGCATCACCATAGAGATTACCCTGCCTTGTGGTACGAATGTTATCACCCGGCGCATAGACATCCACGTTGCCACCATAGTTCGAGAATCCCGCTGCACGGTCGTTGGCATTCGATGCACCGACAACAAACACATTATCATAGAGTGCGGGATAGAACTGATTATCAGGATCGTCAATATCTACACCGTCGTTACCGGAGCTAACCACGATGATACTTCCCAAACCAACAGCGGTGTTGATAATATCCTGCTCGGCGGGCGAACCGCCCGGACCGCCCCAACTACAGTTAATCACCTTTGCCCCAAGACGAGCAGCATAGAGAATTGCCGAATACCCGCGCAGTACAGCTACGGGGATTTGCTCGGATGCACATTTGATGGGAATGAAATTACATTTGAAACCGATGGACGCCACACCTTTGCCATTATTCGTCACGGCGGCGGCGCATCCCGCCGAGTTCGTACCGTGATCGCGTGCGGGGTCGAGTTGCGCGGCAAAGCGGTTCTTTGGATCGTTGTCCTCGCGCACTGTGCCGGACGAGTATTCATTCACGGATACATTACCGACAAAATCCCAACCACGCCAATCATCTATAAAACCATTGCCGTCGTCATCCACACCATTTGTGCGTTTGTTGCGCCCTTGCGAATCATTGCCGTTCTCGCCCGGATTCACCGCAAGGTTGGCAGCCAAGTCCTCTTGGTCGAAGTCGGTGCCGGAATCAATAATGGCAATCTTCACTGAAGCCGCACCTTGCGCCACATCGAACGCCTGTTCCGCCTGAATACGCGCCAAGGCATATTGCGACGAAAAGTACGAATCATTCGGTTTCATCTGCGTTTTGCGAATGAACACCGGCGACACATATTCCACATCGGGATGCGTGGCAAGCGCGGCGCAGGCATCATACACATCAACCGGAGCGTCATAACGCATCTCGTAGATACGCTCAATTCCTGTCGGTGTGAGCGATTGAATGGCAGTGCCATTGCTAACAAACGGTGCATCAATCTTCTTTACGGCAAGCGGCTTCAACGCCAACGCCCACGACGCATCGGGGAACGACAGTTCACCGCTCATCGCATACTGTTTTTTTGTCTTTACCAAGAGTACATTCGGCTCGTAATACTCACGCGCAACTTTGCGGATGGTGAACGGACGCGCAGGCAGTGCCATATCCTGCATCTGCACAGCGGGCAATATGAACCGGAGCGAGCCATCGGGGAGAACCGCACCCGTTGCAGCATGATGCGATGAAGCGCAAAAAACAAGAACAAGCGTGAACAAGAATGAGGTGCGTTTGTACATACGTCGTTGAGTATTGAGTGTGTGTTTGATTCGTTGGTAATGATTCCGGCAGGTGGCACTTATGCCGTCAGTTCGGTTAATGCACCGCGAAGTGCCGCAATGAACTCGTCCGCTTCCCCGCGTGTGAGAATAAGCGGCGGAATAATGCGGAGAACATTCGTTGCCGTGACGTTGCTAATAACCCGCTTGGCAAGTAACAAATCTCGCAGCGGTGTTGCATCGCCTTGCAATACTAATCCGAGCATTAACCCGCGACCGCGCACCTCGGTTGCATCACCAGGAAAATCGGCAACAATGCGTTCGAGTGACGAGCGCAGATATTCACCGGTACTGCGGGCATTCTCCATAACGCCGCTTTGGAGTTCTTCCATCACCACAATACCGGCGGCGCAGGCAAGCGCATTGCCGCCATACGTTGTACCGTGCTGACCTTTTTCCCAGAGCGTACTGAAGCGTTCGTTGGCAAGCAGGCAGCCAAGCGGCAATCCGCCGCCAATACCTTTTGCCATTGTTACGATGTCGGGCTGCACGCCGCTCTGCTCGAATCCGAAGAAATCACCTGTGCGTCCTGTGCCCGCCTGAACTTCATCGGCAATGAGTGCGAAGCCGAATCTTTCGTGCAGTTCACGGAGGGTCTGTGCGAACTCGGCTGACACGCTGCTGATGCCGCCTTCGCCTTGGATAAACTCAAGCCCTACCGCGCATGTTGTTTCATCAACCGCCTCGCGCAATGCGCCGGAATCATTATAGTCGAGCACCAAGGTATTTGGTAAAAACGGACCCATACCGTCCTTATACAAGGGCTTATCCATTGTCGAAAGCGCGCCATACGTGCGCCCGTGGAACGCACCGCGAAACGTGATGATGTTGCCTGTCTTCCCGCAGGCATTCCCGTATTTCCGCGCAAGTTTCATTGCGGCTTCCCACGCTTCCGCACCGGAATTTGAGAACGTGACTTTTGCGAATCCTGTTTGCTTGCAGAGCAGTTCGGCAAGGCGCACCTGCGGCTCTTGATAGAAGAAGTTCGAGACGTGCAAATACTTCTGCGCCTGTACGGTAATCGCCTCGATGATACGGGGATGCGAATGTCCGAGCGCATTGACCGCAATACCGCTGAGCATATCAAGATACGAGTTGCCTTCGGTATCATAGATACGGCAACCCTCGGCGCGGTCAATCACAATAGGAAGCCGCCTGTACGTTTGGTAAATCACATTGTGCTCGCGCTCAATCAGCGCAGTGTCTTCCGCTGTATTCATTCGTATGATGTGTGTTCTGTTCCAGTCATTGGCGTAGTGCTATTGTATATTGCCGTTGCATCACGCTGTTCATTAACGCCGCTTTTATGCGGACGGGCAAATCTACGGACGGCGGCGCAAGGAAGCGGAATCATCTCGTTCACTTGTTGTGATTCATCCTCGCATTCAGCATCTGTAACCGGTAACATCACTGTATCATGTACTCAACATTTGTCACTGAAATTCAGATCCGACCCGACGACATAGATATGAATAACCACGTGCATAACACGAGGTATCTTGATTACGTGCTTGCCGCTCGCTACGACCAGATGCAGCGGTGCTACGGTATGGGAATGGATGAGTTTCTCATACGCGGTTACACGTGGGTGAATACGAAAGCCACTATTGAGTATAAACGCCAAATGCGGTTGGGCGATACCGCCCGCGTGAACACACATATTGTATCAATGAATAGCAAAGGATGCAGCATCCGTTTTGCAATTCACAGCGCGGCAACTGGGAAGCTCTGCTGCGAGGGCACATGCGATTTTGTGATGCTCGACACTACAACCGGCAAGCCCGCAACCCTGCCCCATGATGTGATTGAAAGGTACTCGGTGTGAGGTGGGGAAACATCTTCAGTAGTTGCGTTTTCTTGACAGTGGATTTTCTGTGTACTACTGTTTGAACTAACAACATCATATAGTCAAGTGTATATCTGTATTCATGTTTCCTAACATATAATAACAAGGTATAAATGAACATTCATTTTTCACTGCTCATACTGTGTATTACATTTTGTCGTACCATTCTCCATGCCGACGACCCGCTTGATTACTATCCGCACAAAGTTGGTGACAAGTGGCATTATACAGTAAGAGGCGGGAATACATACATCGTCGAAATAATAAAGGATTCAATACTTCAAAGAGACACTTCAGTTATTTACTTCATTGAAAAAAATGATTTTATAACTTACTCCGGCTATATTGTTAATTCAATTACCAAAGAGGTGTATTATCATAGTATCACAAGAAATGCTTCGAACAAGATATGGAATGTGCTATCACTCCAATTTGATTTTTCAAAGCCAGTTGGTGAAAAATACCCGCGTGTTCGCAAAACAATAGACACTAATGGTATTCTGAAGTATGATTCCGTATTTAGTTGCCAACTATTTTCTGAGTTACCGGGCAAAGTACTTGGCAGAAATGTCATGATTCGCAGATATGCTGCTTTTATGACAAGAAATTATCCTGCAGTATTAAGCGGAGTAAGCTACTACTTTGCAAAAGGTATTGGCTTAGTGCTCACTCAAGCAGAAGAAACCGGAGATACGGATTACTTGGAAGGGTGTATTGTGAACGGAGACACCCTCGGTGATGTATCAAAACTGATTACCTCGGTTGAGGAAGAAGAGCGGCAACGCAGTGATGCAATGGCGTTTCCCAACCCAAGCAGCGACCATATCTTTATCAATACCGGCTCTATGATGCAGAGGGAAGCGGTTATCCGTATCGTTTCTACAAGCGGCATGGAAGTTCGCCCGCCGATGCGCCGCTCGGCTACCGACCTCTACTCGCTTGACATTAGCGGGTTGGAACAAGGTGCATATACTGCGGCGGTCTATGTCGGTTCAACAGTCCGGACAGTTCGCTTTGCCGTGATACGGTAGTTGTCTATCGTTTGTATCTCCTAACGCCTTTGCTTTCCGGCAAGGGCGTTTGTGTTTTCCGGCTATTTCTGTCGCGCATTCATCAGGTAAAACTCAAGCCGTCTGCCGCTGAGTGGTGGTATTCCTTTTGGCGGCAAGGGCGGGCGCGATGTCATGTTTCGGATGCTTAACCGAGATGCCGCAAAACCACTGCTGACAAGATAGCTTTTTGCTATCTCGGCTCGGAGTATGGCAAGTGCAGTCCGTGTTGCAGAGTCGCCGCCACGTATCTCGTCTGCTTCGGCATAGCAGTAAATACCAACCGTAAGTGTCGGATACTCGCGCATGAAGCAAAGCAGCGTATCAAGTGCAAGCGAGTCGCTCCGCGAAAGGTGAACTTCGCCCGGCGCAAAGTAGATTCGTGGCGGTGCCAGCATCCCACATGCCGACGATGCTTTTGCCGTTGTGTCTGTTTGTGCTTGAAGCACCGTTGTTAGCAGCAGCGCAACAAATACAACCACAGTTACCTTTTTCATGTAATCCCTATGATAATCATGTACGAAAATACGCGGAGCTGAACCCAACTTGCCGCAGCATTCCAGCATACTATCTTTGCTGTATTCATCATCCCGACCTGCATCTATGCAATCATCCGCACTTGTGTTTCTCTCGTTCTTCTGCCTGATGGCAGTGGGATATTTGTGGCGTTATCTGCCGCGTGTTCCCGACGGAGGCACTGTGCGTTCAAGCATCGGTGCGCTTGTGCTTAACATCTTACTGCCGGCACTTACCTTCAAAACACTTTACGCCGCACCCATCGGTAACGACCTTTGGCAGGTTCCACTCACATCCATCTTTGTATGCAGTATATCCGTTGTCATTTCGTTTGTTGCGTATTCATTGTATCAGCGCATTGCACCGTCCACATCACGTGCAACTATAGGCGCACTCATCCTTGCATCGTCATGGGGCAACGTTGCATATCTCGGATTGCCCGTCGTAAGCGCATTGGTCGGCGTGGAGTATCAGCGTATCCCCATTCTCTTCGACCTGCTCGGCATGACTCCGTTGTTATGGTCGTTTGGTGTTGTGATAGCCGTTCATTACGGATCCCCTGACGACGACCGCCATCCCATACTGCATGGAATTGCAACATTACGGCGACTGCCTCCTATCTACGCAGCACTCATGGGACTTCTTTGCAATGTTCTTCATCTACCTGTTCATCCCGCATTTCTTCATGCGTGTAATCTTGCGTCTGATGCCGTTGCACCATTGATGATGATTTCTGTTGGTATTGCCTTACGCTGGCACGGACTTCACCGGCTTGTTCCGGCTTTTCCGGCACTCCTTATCAAACTTGTTGTTGCACCTGTACTCGGCATTACTATAGCGCAACTTTTAGGCATGACCGATTCATCTCTACGCGCCACAATAATCGAGTCGGCAATGCCCACAATGTTACTCACAATGGTTGTCGCCGAGAGGTTTCATTTAGATACCGATATTCTTGCTTTTGTCATTGCTGTTAGCACTGTCGTCTCATTTATCAGCGTACCGTTTTTTGCCTCTCTTGTATAGCATTATTTCTTATAGAAGTGTTGGTAGTCCTTGCTTCCAGCCCAACTGCCACCCCATTTCCACCCGCGTTTTATGAATGCCGTCCACACAGCATCGCCTTTCTGTATCGTCCCCAGAATTTCAGGATTGTATGGTCGGCTTCCGCTATATATTCTCCCTGATTTTTTTACCCACGGATTCAGATATGGATTCACATCAACCGCCCGTCCGCGCGCATGGTCGGAAAGCCGTCGTGTGCCTTCGACCACTCTATAATTGAATCCGCTTGTGTTATTATCCCGAACCGACCTATCGTCATTCCAATTATATTTTACTATAGGTATTACTTTCGCTATTGGGAATCCCGCTGCCAAAATATCCTGAAAAATTCCACGAATGTCTTCGACGAGTGGCGATGCAATGAGCAACTGTCCTTTGTGCAGCTTACCATCAAACGAATAGTAGTACACATCAACAAGTGCCATTGAGTCATCAAGTCGTTTATCATTATGATACTCTCCCATTGCCTCATCGTACCTCATGGCACTATCAACTATTGGCATCCCTGACTCGGTGGCAGCAAGATTATACATCTTGAAGACAATGTGAACTACCAATCCACATAGTATAACATAAACTAATCTGCCCTTACCAGTCATCATATCATTTATGCGGAAGCTGTTATTTGTTGCTTTCTCTTTTTGTCAAACCAATAGTATAATGGCATACCCGACATCGTAAGTAACAGCCCGCTTAGTGAGGGTATGCTCGAAACTGTGCCTTTGATATACGCATCTATATCACCCCATAATACAAAAACAAGAAACAGTATAGAGATACTAACAAAGGTTAGTGGGATTACCGGATAGAATGGCACCTTGTATGGTCGCTCAATGTGTGGCAATGTTTTCCGAAGTAATATCACCCCATAAGCACTCATCCCATAAAAAATCCAACTGACAAAAATCAGCATATCAGTGAGCGTCTCAAATGTTCCACTAAGCACCAATACAGAAGACCATACACATTGTATCCAAAGTGAAATATGTGGTGTATTGTACTTAGGATGCACTGTCCCTATGGATTTGAAAAATAGGTTGTCGGATGCCAGTGCAAAATGTGCGCGTGCACTACTAAGAATTGTGTTGTTTGTTGCACCAAGCGTTGATAGCATAACGACTACTCCAATCGCTGCCGAACCATATGTGCCGATACTATGATTCATCACATCGGCTGCCACTAAATTTGATTTTGCAATTACTGATATTGGCAAGACATTCAGATATGCAACATTTACCAACACATATAATGCAGTAACAGCTACAACTCCAAGTATAAGTGCTTTTGGAATGTTTCTTTGTGCATTTTTTACCTCACCAGCTATGTACGTAATACTATTCCAACCGTCATATGCCCAGAATGCCTTTGAAAGAGCAGCCATTACTGCAAATATTAGAGCTATACCGGCAGGTATGCTTAACTTGACAACAGAGCTATGTTCAAGTACTGATACGTTTTGGAACGGTTGCCAAAATGCCAAACAAATAATCAGTATTATCGAAAGTACTTTTATTGACGTAAAGAGTACTGCTAATCTC
>JAEUSO010000081.1 GCA_016788605.1 Candidatus Kapaibacterium sp.
CGTAACGCATTCACCCTTCCCGCTGACAATCATCCCAACCCGCATGGATGGGTGCGTATGTGCGGTCTGGTCAATCCCCGCCGGAAAGTAGAGGGCGTTCAAGCAAGGGTCGCCGTACTTCACAGGCGGTATCAGCAGCGAATCGGTGCAGCCGTCTATGTATTTCAACCTTCCTTTCTGTTCTATCGGTCCGCCCAACATGAACTGTCCGCTATACCCAAGCCGCTCGATGGCTATACCTTTGCCGCTGAGAATGCGAACCATGCTGCCGCTCAGGTACATACCTGCAAGCAAGGTGTAGGGTATCATATCGCCAAACGGCGATTGCACGAGAACTTCGGTCGGTGCAGAGGCATAGACAAACACTGTGTTCTCGCTCTTGTGAAATGTCATCGGCTCGCCTGTGTAGGCGTAGAGCTTTGTGGGGAATTGGTTGTGGCTGTAGTCATACAGTAACCCGTGGCGCATCGGAAATTCATCGAATGCAGTTTTCATTGGTTCTCCTTGTAGAGTGTTACTAAGTGCATAAGGGCTTCGTCGGTCTTTGTGAATGAACATGATTCTTTGATGGAGTTGAGTACGGAGGTGAGTGTCTTGCGGTCGGCGGGCAGCATGTAGCATTCAAACACAACACGTTCTTCTCGGTCGTTGAGCAGCGCGTCGAACTCGACGTGTGAGGTTTGTTTCTGCGGTTGATTGCCTGCTGCGGGAAGTGGAATAGTATCGTTGTGCAAGCCAAAGTTGAACGCCTCGAATCCGAACTCCATGAGTTCATCGGGTGTGAAGAAGCTGTCAAGTTTTTCCCAATCCCATTCGCCGTGATTTTTGTTAAGCCGGATGTTGAGTTCACGTTCCTGTTCAAGAGTCAGGTTCACTTCAAAACACGGTGCATTCACCCATTGCAAATCTTCCTTGGCAACCGTAGCCCGTACCCAGCCGCCCACAATGACATTCTTTCGTTCGGGATGTGTGTTCACAACAAGCGGTTGAACAAAGCCGAACTTCTGCAAGGAAGTCCGCACCTGCTCACGCTGTGTATCGCTGAGTTTGCGCGGGTTGTAGTCGGCAAAGACAAGCGATTCGATTTTGTACAGTTTTGTTTTCATACGGCGAACATCCTACACCGATTCCGCATACGCCGTTCTCCGCACAGAATGTTTAGCGGTGCATCAGCAAACAGTATCCGCAGCACTACATCGGACAAAACTCATTCCGTGATGTTCGCACCGTATTTGTAACGAACAGGCGCGATAATGTTCCCTTGGTTGACAGTTTTTACAAGCGGTACGCACAAAACCTCTGCGGCGAAAAAGACGTGGACGGAAGACGACGTGAAAGCAATCGTTGAGAACACGCAGAAGCAAGGTGCAGAGCGCATCCCGTTCACCTTCGACCATCCGACAGACAACCTTCCGGTGCTTGGTTTCTTCAACCGTGAGGATATCCGCCTTGCACAGCACGACGGCAAACCGGCAATTCAGGTGCGACCTGCCGCATTTGCAGGCGGCGAGGATGGCTTCCGTTCGCTTGCCCAATCCACGCATAACAAACCATCCATCCTTGTCGGCATAGTAGATAAAATCATCAAACACATCGGTTGTGTTGAGAAACCCGCCGTCGTGGATATTCCATCGTTCGACAGTTACGGATTCAGTGCCGCATTCAGCAAGGTTGGATGCGAAGAAGTTGAGGCATCGTTTGCGTTCGATTGGCGAACGTCGTTTGAGTACGATGTGCAGCAACGCTTTACAGTTCTTGGTGAATACCTGCAATCGCAACGCGAACGCATCATTGAGAAAGACGGTATCGAAGCCGCCGACAAGATGCTGCCTAAAACGCTCCATGAAATCTTCTACGCCGACCTCTCGCAACTCTCGCAGACGCTTTCGTGGGTGATTGCAGATGAGGTTCAAACACAATTAGAGAAACGCTCCGCAGAACAACAGACAAACAAACTAAATTCTTCACAATTCTCCCAAGAGGAAGCAATGGAAATGAAAGAACTCGAAGCGAAGTTCTCGGCACTGGAGCAGCGAACAGCCGCTTTGGAAACAGAGAACAAGACGCTTCGTGACGAGAACGCCGCGCTTCACGATCGAACCCAATTGGCAGAGTTCCGCGCATTCGCAGAGAAGCTCTGCCACAGCGAACGGAAAATCACGCCGGGCGAGATTGACGAGGTGGTCGAGAACCTGCAACTGCGCGCTGCAAGCGATGCACGGGCAAGTTTCTCGGAAGGCGCGAAAACAAGCGTCCAACTTTACAAAGAGAAGTTGAGCGCACGTACTGCCATGACCGCGCTGTTCAGCGAACAGGCAACGTCGGGACGCAGTTCGGAAGCCGACGCTTCATTTGCCGACGACGACAAGTTTCTTGAAGATTACAACAAGAAAGGGGTAGCGTAATGGCAGGTGAATTCGGAATAACCCTCGTGGAAACACAACCGGAACTTAAACCGCTTGTGCTTGCACCAACCGAGCCGCTCATCGGACCGGGAACACTGGCAAGTGGCAACAACCTTGTTGCCGGGGCTGTGCTTGGTCGCATCACTGCGTCGGGCAAATTCACGGCGTGGAATCCCGCAGCAAGCAACGGCTCGCAAAACATCGCGGGTATCTTGGTGAATGCAACAAACGCATCAGGTGCGGATGCAAACATCAACGTGTACACGCTTGGCGTGTTCAACATCAACGCGCTCAATGCAGGTGCGAACGTGTTGAGCGTCGGCATCTATAACAATGGCACAATCATATTCGAGCAGGAGGTTGCGTAATGAATATCTATGAATACCGTTCGCTCACGAACGCAGTGAACAAGGTAAAAGTCGTTCAACCATTCCTGCTGAACATGTTTTTCAAGGAAGGAATCGAACGCCACGACTCTGATTTGATTCTTGTTGAGTTAGTCGAATCGTCAGCACGTGTTGCGCGATTCGCAGGTAAGAACTCACCACCGCATCCGGTAAAAAACCGTACACGTAAAGCGTACGAGTTTAAGATTCCGCGAACATTCGAAAGCAAACCATTTACAGCAGAGGAACTTAGCAACTTTAAGGAATCGGCTGACGGGATGTACATCGGTAGTGCAGAAGACCGTAAAGCGCAAGTACGCACGAAAATCATCGATGAAGTGAAGACACTGAAAGAGCGTGTGATAAACCGTCGCGAATTGATGGCAGCACAATCAATAGTGTCAGGTACTGTCACCGTTAATGAAGATGGTGTTATCAAGACCGCAGATTATGGTTTTGTTCCCGGAACGCACTTGATTACCTATGCAGGTACGAGTAAGTGGGATGGTAGTGCAGGTGACATTGCGGGTGATTTCGTCAAGTACCCGCGTGCTATACGTCGCCGCACACTTGATCCAAGTGCACAAATTGTCTGTATTCTCGGCACAGCCGCAGCAGATGTGTTTCGCAAGGATGTGACAGTGCAGAAAGAGCTTAACACAATGAATTTCAAAGTGGGAACTCTGAACTTGGATAATGTACCTGATATATCGGGAACAAACTTTATCGGCAAATACAAGGGTGTGTATGTATATGAGTATAGCCAAGGTGTGTTCGATGAAACAAACACAGAGATAGAGATTTTTCCTGTGAATCGTGCTGTATTTGGAGTGAAGTGTGCTGATAACCGCATCCATGCCGGACCGATTTACCGGATTGACCCAGAGACCAAGCAGACCATCAAGATTATCAATGAAATGTACCTTGATGCAGTAACTGACAAGTACCAACAGACGCTTGAATGGTTACTCGAGCAAAAGTCGCTGACTATTGTCCATGATGCAGACAGGTTTGTTTCCATCCAAGTTCTGTAAGGGGAAACACTCATGGCAAAACAAACAAAACCGCAGTCCGCTCCATCGGTGAAAACCGAAACCCGCTACGTGATGATTGCGCCCAATGGTGCATTGGTTCACGATGGTAAGGAGTTGAAGACGGGTGACGTGGTGAACATCAGTAGTGATGATGCTCCGCCGCTTGTGGAAGCAGGGCTGCTTGCAGAGCAACAGGTTGCCGTTGCACCGACAGCTGCACCACCACCACCCGCCGAAACTGATAACGGTGATTCCGGCGGAGAAAACGGGAATGAAGGTGCGGACGGTGAAACAAACAAGGACGGCGAATAACGATGTATTGCGCCAAACAAGACATACTGAAACGGATGACGGAAGCCGAACTCATTCGCGCTACGGCGAACGGGAACAGCAATCAGACAGCCGTGGATGATGATGTCTTAGGTGAGGCGATACAACGCGCCGACGACGACATTAACACAGCACTCGGCGGGCGGTACACCGTGCCGTTCGCCGCTCCTGTGCCGGTTGCTGTCAAGAATCTCTCGGTGACGCTTACGGTGTTTTACTTGAAGGTGTATCGCTACGAGAATGACGAAACGCTGCCGGAAGGGTTAAAGCTGATGAAGCAATCGGCGGACAAGAAGCTCGCCGACATCGCAAAAGGGACATCGGTGCTGATTGACATAGCGGACGGAACGCCTGATGCTATGGAGCAGACAGCAGCAATTCGCACAGGTGCAATGACACGCTCCGCATTCACCGACAAACGGCTTGGGACGTACTGATGTATCAACGTGTAAAGAGCATCGAATCCGAAGTAGCGGAGAAATTGCAGGAGGCGTTTGCAAGCATACCGCAGAGACCTGACATCCAAACCGCTCGCGGTGATTCGTGGGATGCAATCATCCGCACCATGAGTCCGAATGGACTGATAACTATCAGTTACTCAACCGGACGGATACAGGAACGGACATATCTGACTGATGTCATTCAACGGAATATCATCGTCACGGTGATGCACAAGGACAGCAGGGATTCGCTCTATGAATGGTTGGAGATAATCCACGCAGCATTGAACAGATGGAAACCGCCGTCGGCATCCTCGCAGCTGCTCTTCGATGTTGATAAAATCGGCGCACGCATACAAGAATCGGAATCACATATCGCTGAGGTACTCTACCAATGCACGACCAAGTGAATGATAACTCTATGACTCATCATCCGCACCCGCTCTTTGGAATCATCGCATCAATAGTAGGCAACGCAATCGTGTGGTTGTCGGGCTTCCTATTGAGCGACGGTTTCAATGCGTTTTTACGGTTCTTGGGATTTGTGAGTTTGGCACTTAGCATCCTTAACGCGCTCGGTCTTATTAAAGTTATCCAGCGCAAGTTCTCATCACCCCGTAAGGGAAAACAATGAAACGCACACTCGTATCACTCGCAACAATCTATGCAGTCGCATTCCTTGCGGGATGGCTGCTCTACCCTGAATTATCCGTACTGCCGTTGGGCGGACTAACCGCAATCGGCATGTGCTTTTTGTTTTACATCATTGACAAACGAGGTTTCAATGAAATCGATACAATCCAAAATCTTAGGAGCAATCCTTGGCTGTATTATGCTCACCTTGGCATGTACGCTACCCTCATACTCGCAGGACATCTCCTTGCGTGGTACGCTTTACGCTAAATCGCTCGACCGCTACAATGGCATGAAGGAATCGGGCGGGGCAAACCGCGGCGTGTTTATAGACATCGCCAACAAGGCATACGCTTATCTCGGTGCGCCATACTGTGCGTCCGGTCAGTCGAAGGCAATTGACATCTACAATGCAGAGCAACGCAACAACACGCTTGACATTACCTGCACAATTCGCAGCGGTCGGGCAAGAGCGTTCATCACAGAGCAAAGCATTGATGCACGGGACGTGTACTATAAGAAACGCGACGTGCCTGATAACTCATTCGTGATTTACAAACGCAGCGGCGGCGGACATATTTCCTACAATCACAACGGGAAACAGTTTCACTTTAACTCCACTCCGCAGGGATTAAGCGGAAGCCAATGGAACGGGACGTGGAGCGGGTGGAAGCAAGAGGACTTGAAACGACAGTGCAGCCCCTTGCGGGCTTTTAGGATAACACACTTTACGCTACTCACGTAGCTGGTACATCGCGGAGTGGAGCAATGGTAGCTCGCGTGTCTCATAAGCACGAATGTACAGGTTCGAGTCCTGTCTCCGCTACTCACATTGAATTTCTCACATAACGCACACGATGCCATGACAAACGAAGAACTTTATGCGCGTCTGAAACAAGACATCACACACCCGTCCATCATTAAGATTCTTGCTGCCGAGGTTGCAAGCAAGATGGATATACCTGCCAACCCAACCACGGGTCAAGTACTCATTTGGAACGGCACGGCTTGGGTTCCGACCACGTTAAATGCGGGTGGTATGACTTACATTATCAAGCCGACCGACGAGAGCGTGCAAAGTTCGACAACGCTTCAAGACGACGATCACTTGCAATTCACAATGGTTGCTAACAAGCTGTACAATATCGATGTCTGCATTGTAAGTGCGTGCGGTGTTGGAGCTGGCGGCATGAGTGCTGATTTTTCAGCACCGTCGGGGACAACCGTTGACACCACATTCACTGGTGCTGCATTAAAGCAGATTCGGGTATCTGCGTCAGGAAATCAAAATATGCAACTATATGCCGGCTCTGGTAATCCTGTGTATCGCACCTACAACGCGCGCTTTGCTTTCCGTTGCGGAAGTACGGGCGGTCTGTTTAAGTTCAGATGGACGCAAGATTCGTCTGATTCACAGGCAACGGTTGTTCGTGCGGGTTCGTTCTTAGCATATCAGCAGCTCGACTAATGCCCGACGCAAAAAACATACGGCTTACACTCGTACTCGTGGCAACACTGCTTGCAGCGGTTGCCCTCATAATGCGTTTGAATTCATGCGGAGAGAAACCGCAACCGAGCAGCACGGTTACAACTATTCACGATACGACAATCGTAACGGTGAAGGAATACGCGCCTGTTTATCGTGACCGCATCCGCAACATCATCCACCGCGATACGCTGCTGAAATACATTGCACGACCAGATAGCAGCATACGTGTACATGACACGGTACATTATCGCCGTTGGCTCGATGCTGTGCGCTTCACCGATAACCTGATTGCCGCATCCGATACGCTCACGCTTAGCGATGGCGGGCTGTTGCAAATGCGATTCTACGACAGCGACCACCCGTTCGCCTACTGGCACAAACCAAACACAGACACCACCGTGCGGACATCCCGCACAGAACTCACCAAAACCACCGCAACGTACAACATTCGCAATAAGAGTCCGACGGTTGCCCTCACAGTCGGGTACTCGCCTTTGGGTATCAATGCAATCAACGGCTCTCCACAGATTGACCTTGCGTCTTTCAGATTGGGTATCGGCGTTGTTTTGTGGAGCTACTAAACAACTAATTACTCAATAACTCTATCAAGAGCCATGACAGAAAATAACTGGGCGGTCGGAGGTAAGTACCTCGATTTCTACCGTGCAAAACTCGTGAGTGGCGCGTGGCAGATTCAGAAGAAGGATGGGTCAGGAGCTGCAACCGGCACCGCAGACCGCATCGTTCGTTTGAAGCTTGTCGTAACTGCCGAATGGATACCCAACGATGACGGAACATTCAGCATCAAACTCGACCAAGACCACGACGACAACACGATGATTGACGACGTTCTCTATGCGTACGCTTGGACACCCATCAATGCTTCAACATCGAGCGAGGTAAGCGAGCGCAAATACCGCGATAGTTCCAAGAAGGGCGGAGCGTCGGCATCAAGCAGCGATACTGCGCTGGTAGCTGTGGACTATGGCGCGTTGAGCGAGGACGGCGTTGAAATCAAACTTGCAGGCGCACTCTCAACATTACTCCGTACATCCGGTGGATGGAAGAGCAAAGTGGACGAGCCAAGCTCGCCGCAATATGAATTGAAGACCATTCTCCCACCCGCCGACCTCGACCTCTTCACCATTATTGATGGTACGCTTGTCAAGAAAACAGGCGGTGGAACAGCCATATCGAGCTTTGTTCAAAAAGCAAGCGTCGGGCTGAAAGTCAAATACGTACCTGTACCGTAACCGGCATGCAGCATAACGGGTAGTGGACGGCTTCGGTGAAGCGCGAGCAACGCTGTTGCCGTCCCGCCCAATTTTATTCACACATAATCCACTTTTCAACGGATGAATACTCAACCACTCACCGAAGAATTGCGAATCAAAGGCGCGTGCGAGCGTCTCGGAATTCACTCTGCCGCAACGGATACCCTGATGGCGTATATGCCGAAGGTTGTTGCTGAATTGCTCAAGCCGGACGAAGCCGCGCCCGCGAAGAAGTAACACGAGGCGTAGCAATACGCCTTTTTTGTATCCCCCGAATAAACCCCATAACCACTAACCCACAACCCACATGAACCATCTACCCAACATCGTGCAACTCTTCGACCCGGAAACGGGCGGGACGATTGCCGTAGAAATGTCAATGCCGTCGCGCACGGCACGGTATCAACTCCGTAAAGCGCAACTCAAAACCGAGCAAGCATTGCAGAATGTGAACATGAAGTTTGCAGACATCACCGCTCTCATGCAGACAAGCGGCGTGGACTTCAATGCCGACGACAGCATGCAGAAGCTCTCTGAATTTCTTCTCAATCAGAGCGATGCAGAGCGCGAGCGCACGAATGACTATTTCCTTGCTGTTGAGGAGTGCGAAGAAGTATGGACGATTCGCCGCTTTCAATCAATCGTGAACACCGCAAAGCTTGCAACCGATGTGGCTGCTAAAGTGCTGTCGCCTGTGGACTCGCAGTTCTGGACATATCAGCAAGACCTTGCGCCGTTGGTCGCAGCGGTGGAACGGTTTCGCGCAGGATTGCAATAGCGACAACACCGCCATCGAGCGGATGCAGGACGAAATGCAAATCTTTGCCCTGCTCAAAGCAAAGCATCAGCGCGAGGAACGTAAGCGACGGAAGAAACGAAAGCCGCCCTCGTTCTCAGCCCTCACCGACGACGACATGGCAACCGATGAAATCATCCTGATTGTAGCCGAGGGCGACCCGATAGCAATCGAGTATCTCTCCAACGAGCTTCCTCTCTCCCGCGTGTTCGAGATGTACGCACAAAAAGCGGCACTCAATTACACGCCCGAATAACCCGCCATGACGGCACTGACAGCATGGACGCACTACACAACTCTTGACGGAACAATGCAACAGTGGCACGTCTGCAAATAGAAATCAGCATCCTGCCCAAACTCGCATCGGGCGCATGGGAACGGGTCATGTCCACATTCAAGCGTGGCGCGACCGATATGAATTCCGAATCGTCAAAATTATTCGGCGGTCTGCGTAAGCAGTTTGCCGACGGGCAGGCGATTGCAAATGAAGGCGGCGGAATGTTTGGCGATGTTGCGAACCGGCTTGGGCAACTTGCTTCGCCTGCCGGGATTGCCACTGCTGCATTGACCGCTCTCACATTTGCTTTCACACAGACAGTCAGTATCGGCAAAGAATACGAGAAGCAGCTTGCCGCTGTTGGCGCAATTACAGGAATTACCGGAAAGGGACTGGACGAACTTGGCTCAAAGGCGCGTTCGTTAGCGACGAGCTTTGGTGGTCCGGTAACAGACCAACTCAAACTCTTTCAGTTCACACTCTCGAAGTTCGGTCCCGACTTAGCAAAATCACCGGAGCAACTTGCCGAGGTTGCAAAGAATATCAACCTGCTCGGTAAAGCAGGCGCGTTGGATGCGGCGCGTTCGACGGATGCTGTGGCAAACTCGATGTTGCAATTCGGTGTGAATGTGAGCAACGCCAATGTAGCAGCCAAAGAGTCAGGACGATTCGTGAATGTGCTTGCAGCATCTGCGCGCGTGGGTGCTGCCGAAATAGGACAGGTTACTGAAGCCGTGCTACAGGCAGGTGTTTCTGCAAAGCAACTGAAGCTCAGTTTCGAGGAAACGAATGCAGCCGTTCAAGCATTGGCTATCGGTGGGAAGGTTGGTTCGGAAGCGGGTATTGGTCTGCGTAACGTTCTGACATCGCTTGTTACCGGAGGCGAAAAGCAACAGGCGATATTGCAGCAAATGGGGCAGAGCTATAAATCGCTCGGCGATTCATTGAGCCGTAACGGACTGTCGGCTACGCTTGGTCTGCTACGCGATGGTATGAATAAACTCTCGACCGATGCAGAGCGAAGTGCGGCATTAGCGGCATTGTTTGGAAAGGAGAATCTTGCATCGGCGGGAATCTTGCTTGACCAAGTGGAGACCATCAAGCGGTGGACGAAGGAAATCACCGGTACAAACGACGCGCTGATGCAGGCAAGCATCAACATGAACACGTTTGACGACCGCCTGAAACGGCTGACGGCGAACATTGAGGACTACGCCATAGGTGCGTATCAGAAGCTCGGTCCGGCATTGAACAAGACATTCGATTTCATAGCCAATTCCATCAGTCAGGCATCTCCATCAATTTCTCCGGTGTGGATGCAGCAGTTGCAACAGATTGAGGGCGCATTCGGTGGTTTGTATGAATCACTCAAACCGATACTTGCCGTATTAGGCGGTCAGATTGTCGGTTCTGTCATTCTGCAAATAACCGCTGCTCTCAACGGACTGAATGTCGCCTTCACGATTGTGGGGCAAGTAGCCAAAGGTGTGGGTGAAATACTCTCGCCGATTGGCGTTGCGCTTGGCATCATTGACGCGAATGCAACCAAAGCGACAGACCCGCTTCAAACATTCACGGGAATACTATCCACTGCGGTTTCGGCAATTGCAAGTACAGGTAAAACGATAACGGACTTCTCGGCGGTCATCATCAAATACTTGGTGATGCCGGTGAAGTGGGCGGTGGGTGTAGGCACGGATTTCACGAAATGGTTGCTGTCCATATCCCCTGCGGCAAACGTCGTAGGCGGCTCGGTGCAAGCAATGAGTTCGGCGTTCGCTAAAACATCGCGGGCAATGCTTGCAGGTGCTGAGTCATCACAGAGGTTTGTTGAACAGCAGATTCAGGCGAACAAGGAGCAACAGAAATCCGCACAAACCACATCGTTGTTGGTACGCGAGTATCAGAACCTTGCGTCGCAAAAGAAACTGACGGGCGCAGAAACCAAACGGTTATACGAAATCCAACAGACGCTTGATAAGCAGTACCCGTCGCTGATTGACCAGACAACATCATTCCGCGACAACCTGTCCGGTGTGGCAGAGATAGGCAAACAGACCACGTCATCCATGACGGCTCTGGCAAAACAGAGCGAGCAACTGCAAAAACAACTCGAAGCTGCCAACCGAAACATCGCCTATGCAAAACGTAATGTTGCGATTGACGAACTGCGTGATTCGCTCGGTTCGTTCTCGCTGTTTGGTATAGGTGACGAGAACAAGTTCCGCGAGCAGTTCGCGCAAGCCCGCGAGATCTATGTCAGCGAACTCTTTGGTGCGAAGACAAGCACCGAAGTATTATCAGCACAGGCAAAGATATTCGAGAAACTCAACGACCTGAATAAGCAAGGACTATTCAAGGATAACCGCAAGATTGCAGAGCTCTACGAGATGATTGGCAAGGCGGCTACGGCATCGCAGCAGGCAATCGGTGATGTGAATGAAGAAGTAACGAAGTCGGTTGTTGAAACGCAGAAGAGCGTGAAGGGTACTGTGTCGCTTGATGCAGTGCTTGACAAGACGAAGAAACGTTCGGACAAAGCTGCGAAGGAAGCCGCCAAAACACAGCTCGACATTTTTAAGGATGAACTGAAAGCAGCCAAGGAAGCTGCTGAACTCAGTGAGCAGAATCTACGGGCGGGTCTTGCGGAAAAGGC
>JAEUSO010000082.1 GCA_016788605.1 Candidatus Kapaibacterium sp.
GGTAAGGTCTTATTTGGAATTGCTTGTGCGGATAACTGATCATGAAAACGGTATCAAACCTGTATCAATTCAGATACAAGAGGAGTGTGTCAAGCACAAGGTGTTTCACATGCTAAACACTTGGTAACAATATGTCTGCGTTTCTTTCTGCCGGATTATTCCTTCATAAGAAGAGAGGATGTTTTACGGTTGCCAATATCCACATGGAGAATATACATCCCTGACGAAAGCCCGCTTAGCGATAATGATGCCCTGCCTTGTTGAACTATACACTGTTCATTAAGCATGAGTTCGCCAAGTAGTGATACAACGCGGATGCCGACATGAGTTGCGTTCTCGAATCCGGGAATTTCTAAGGTGACATGCGTTGATGCAGGATGCGGGTAGATGCGTAGCTGCGGAAAAGCGTCATCACCATCAACCGAGACGGTATTCTTCACAAAGAGAACGGTATCGGAGCGGATAATACAACCGCCTTGATTTGTCACAGTAACATAATAATTGCCATTGACCGCGGGGCTTAGGACGTATGATGTTGCGCCTGGAACAGCATTCACACCAAGATACCATTGATAGCGCAGTCCGGCGGAATCCACGATGGATAGAGTGTCGTTTTTGGTAGTGATGGTACGGCGAGTCGGCGGGTTGAAGGTGAAAATGTCTTTGGCGGCGGTTGACGAGCCGCACACGTTAATTACTGAAAGTCCGAGTGAGATTTTTCCTTCGCCGGCAGGTACAACAGTTATTGACGTTGGTGTGCGCTGGGAAAACGCTGCTCCAGTCACTGACCAGTTACGTGTTCCACCAGTGCCCGGTGTTGCATCCGTCACAATAATCGTATCGGTAGCGCAATAGTTATCGCGTTGCACTTGGATAGCCGCACGCAGTTGGGGATTCACCGTTATCAGTTTGCGAATCACCGAGTCCTTTCCACAGCTATTCTTGACAACGAGTTTCACATTGAAAGTACCTGAACTAAGGTACTGTATTGTTGGATTTTGCTCATCGGTAACAGCTGGGCGACCGCCTTCAAACTCCCACCGCCACTCAATAGGACCAAACTGCGAACGGTCGTAGAACTGGATGGTTTCGCCCGGACAGATTGTTGATTTATCGGAAGCAAAGTCAGGCACAACACCAATGTTGGTCATTTCGGCAACCATAATACCCCGCCCTGTGCCGGCATAGAGTTTTCTTCCGCTTCGTGCTGCAGAAAATACAGGCAGCGGATACTGCATGCCCATAGCAGACCATTGACTCGAAATGTCAATCGGACGAATGAATATACCTTGTGTCGTTGTTACGATAATGGATTCATCACAGTTGTCTGTTTTGAAAAACGCATCATAGATAATCGGGTGATCGCCGTTGAAGACAGGTAACGGTGTTGATATTTCTGTCCATGTTGAACCACCGTTGAACGAGAGAAACGCAGACACATTTGTAAAACTTAGAACTGCAATCATTTGGTCGTTATTCTGGGGATTGACGATGATGCGCTCTATGTTTGGTGGAGTTGTTGAGTTCGTCAGGTCGCGCCATTCCGCGCCGCCATTTAACGAACGCCATATCCGGTTGTTCGCGGTAACGGCTACTATAGTATTGGTGTCGCGATTCATTACCACAAACTGCCTGACCAAGCTACCGAGCGGATTCAAGATTTTCGTCCACGTTGTTCCGCCGTTCGATGTCTTCCATGTGTCACGCAATGCTGCAAAAATCGTCCGTTCGTTCAGGGGGTTGAAGGTATAGGGAACTGTTGCCGAACCGGGCACAACTTCCGGCGGACTCATATTCACCGGAAACGTTTGCCCAGAATCGTTCGAGCGCATCAAATATCCGTTGGCTGTTTGCATATACACCGTGCCGCCGTTGGGGCGCATGGTGAGTGATACGGCGTTTGAGTCGGAAACCTGCGTCCATGCCACTCCGCCGGTTGAGCGAAGAATACCCTGCGTTGTGGCGGCTAAGACAAGTGTATCGTTTTGTGGATGCACCGCAATCTTCGGCACAATTGTATTCTGTAAATTACTACCGAGATTCTCCCATGTTGCTGCTGCGTCACGGCTCATAAAAAGCCCGCCGCCGGTACACGCATAGAGTCGCTGAACACCGCCAAAGTTCGAGATAGCGAGTCGGTTAATATCAGAAGCAACGAACTGATTATTTGTATAACTGAAATGTGAAGCAAGTGTCCATGTAGCGCCGCCGTCCACTGACTTCCAGACATTCTTCGATCCGGCATAAAGGATGTTTGCATTTGTCGGCGACACTACAAGCGAGAGCGATTGATTACCGCCGCCGCTTGTTCCTGAACCTGCGACAGCCGGTGCAAAGATGTTCGGCGAGTTACTCATCTGCGTCCATGTAGCCCCTGCATCCAAAGACCGGTAGAGTCCTGCAAACGCTCCGTTGAAATCGCTGCAGAGCGCGTAGATGATATTGGCATTGGCTGCGGTAGTCGCAAAGGTTGCACGGGATAGGTTTGTAGGAAATGCAGTGCCGACATCCGTCCATGCCGAGCCGCCGTTCACAGATCTGTATATTCTGAATTGTCCCGTTCCTACTTTGCCGCATACCACTTGCACAGAATAATCATTATGACGGATAGTAATATCACGGACTGCGGAGAAAAACGTACTCTGTGTCCAATTCAGACCGCTATTGACCGAGGTTAATAAACCAATACTTGTCGCCATATTGATATTGAGCGGAGAGTTAGGATTGATGGCAATTCGATAGGGGGCATAGGAGATGTTCGAGGCGATTGTTGCACTGCGTGTCCATTGTCCTCCGTAGTTGACTGTTACATACGCCGGACCATACCGGTTACTGATACCATACTGTTGTTCATCACCAATACCGAGAATAACTGTATTTGAGTCGGTGGGATTGAAAGCAATATCGCCAATACTGAGGGGTGGAAGAGAATCATACAACGGCTGCCATACCGAGCCGCTATTGGTGGACCACATCACACCGCCGGCAGGAGTGCCGACGAAGAGTACATTCGGATTCACCGGATGAAACGCGATGCAATTCACTTTTCCCATGTGCTTGCCATTTGCAGGTAATGAATATGGACCCGCTGACCTCCACGCTTGTGCAGATAGTGTATGCGGAACTAACATACTGCCCGCTGCGAAAAGTAAGGTGATAATGATATATTTCATGGCAATTACCTAATAGAGTTGTACAGTGTAGACGGCTATTACCTCTTGATACCACATACGATATATGAAATGTTCTCAATATCACAAGTATCTGTTGTCGTTTTTCCGTAGGGTAAGATAACCGTACAAGCCGAATATACAATCATACGTCTCAAAATGGTTGTTCAGGTGATATACTTTTTTACAACTAAGCCATACGCTCTTGATCCGTTTCATACTGGATTTTTCCGATTACGTACAGTCACCGGCACTTTTCCTCCATTGAAGGGAATCAAATGAATAGTGACATGTGTTTATGTTTGCAATCCGTTCTTGCAAGTTTGCAGAATCGGTTGCCGAATCACCATCGGCTGTAGGGGAAAACCTGTAGAAATCAATTCATTTATTTATATCTATACTATGCAACAACGTTACTCCCTTGTCTTAACCATGCTTGCTCTCCTTTGCGCCAATGCTGCAGTCCAAGCACAAGATTTCTTTCAAGACGCAGCACGAGGTGAAAATTTCTACACGATCCAAAAGAAATACGAAGAATACTGGAAAGGCAAGAACTTAGACAGTGTTCGCGGTTGGAAGCAATTCAAACGCTGGGAGGAGTTTTGGGCTCCGCGTGTGTATCCCACTGGTGAGTTCCCGGACGGTATGCAGGTATGGAGCGAGTGGCAGGCAATGCGTGAGCGAACGCGCCGGAACAACGACGCGATGTTGGCTCAGAAACGAGGCAATGAACTGATGAACGCACCGAAATGGAAGTTACTCGGACCGACAACAAGAATTCCAACTGGTGGTGGTGCAGGTCGGGTTAATAGCGTCACATTTGATGCAGATGGACAAATATGGCTTGGAACCCCGGGCGGTGGTTTATGGCGTAGTACATCAGATGGTGCATCGTGGTTCAGTACAACCGATACATTACCGAATCTTGGTGTATCTGATGTAGCAATACACCCGACGAACCCGCGGATTATCTTTTTAGCTACCGGCGATGATGATGCAGGGCATACGTACAGCTATGGTGTCTTGCGATCGGACGATGGAGGCGGTACATGGAAAACAACAGGGCTTAATTTTCAAGTCACTCAAACTCGACAAATCAGCAGGATACTTATAAATCCTAATAATCCATCTATAATGCTTGCTGCCGCCAGTAACGGTATTTGGCGGAGTACCACCGGCGGGAATACATGGACATCTGTGCAAGGAGGTAATATCGCAGATATTGAGTTCAAACCCAATGACCCCAATATCGTCTATGCTTCATCGAAAGGTTCTTCTATATTCAAATCAACCAATGGCGGGGCAACATGGGCGGCAATGACGAACGGCTTCAATCCTTCAAGCAGTATTAGAATCGAGCTTGCCGTTACTCCTGCCAATCCGGATTATGTGTATGCACTTGTGGCACGCGGTGATCGCGGCTTCGGCGGATTATTCCGTTCGGTTGATGCAGGCGCAACATGGACTCGGATGTCAAACTCTCCTAACATCTTAACGTGGGACAATAGCGGAAATGGAAGCGGTGGTCAGGGCGAATATGATTTGTGCATAGCTGTTTCGCAGTATGATGAGAACACAATCTATTGCGGTGGTGTGAATATCTGGAAATCAACCAATGGCGGAACATCATGGAGAATTAACGCGCATTGGCAGGGCAATGGCGCCCCTTATGTACATGCCGACATACATGATTTAATCGCTGTACCCGAAACTAATCCTGAAACAATAATGGCAGCTACCGACGGGGGGCTGTTTTACACAACTAACGGCGGTTCGTCGTGGTTGGATTTAAGTAACGGACTTCAAATTTTACAGTCGTATAGGATTGGTGTCAATCCTGCCAATACAAATATGATACTTGCCGGAACACAGGATAATGGAACGAACAGAATGCAGGGAACGGATTGGAGGCAAGTGTATGGCGGTGACGGTATGGAGACGTTCTTTGATGCGAACGGTGTCAATGCATATTGTACGCTGTATTATGGCTCTCTCTTTCGATCAAGCAACAGTGCTGGGTCATTCCCACAACGGATCTATCCAATCAGTGGATTTCCGCAAGGACCATGGGTAACGCCATTCACACTGAATCCTCGGAATAACTCTATTATGTATGGCGCTGTCAATGGGGCAATCGTACGTACAAATAATCGAGGCGATACATGGTTCAGGGTATCGGATACAACGCTATTCTCCGGCAGGGGAGGCGTGGCATTTGTCCTCTCGGCAGCAGATACGTCCACATTGTACGCTGTAATGGGAACCGGTGTTTTTGTATCATCAAACTCTGGCAGAACATGGCGTTTGAGCCAAACTCAGGCATCGGCTGCACCGTCGAATCTTAGTGCCCACCGGTCCAAGGCAGGAACCGTGATTGCAACAATGTCAGGATATAACGCTCTTCACAAGGTATTCCTTACTACTGATGCAGGAACAAGTTGGACTAACATCACAAAGACAGGATTACCAAACGTACCGGTGAACTGCGCTGTGTTTTATGCAGACCAATGTGGCGAAAGCATGATTGTGGGTACGGACTTAGGCGTGTTTATCACTACCGATAAATCTAACTCGTGGCAGGAATTCGGTGTTGGTCTCCCGAATGTTATTGTCCGCGACTTTGAACTTACGGGCAACTTACTTCGTATTGGAACATTTGGCAGGGGAGTATGGGAACTCACAATCAATGCAGCCGGTCCGACTGCGGCGTTTAGCGTTGATAAACCAGTGATTTGTGCAGGAACGAGCGTACAGTATTTTGATGAATCGAGCGGATTACCCGGAACTGCCGATTGGGAGTTTGAGGGTGGCACACCTGCTGTTTCGCAACTCAAATCTCCTACAATCACATACGCCGCAGCAGGTACATACAAAGTAAAAATGCGTTCGCGCAATGGCTGCGGTGCTGATTCAGTTGAACGGACAAATGTAATCACAGTTGTTGCACCGCCTCCGTCACCTGCGATTCAACGCAATGGTACTACTCTGACTGTTCCCTTGGTTGACGGATATACCTACCAGTGGTTTCGTAATGCATTTGCTTTGAACGGTGCTACATCAAATACGTATGAGATTACAAACGTTGATGCACGGTATAGTGTTCGCGTAACGGATAAGAATGGTTGTGTATCTGTTTCTGATACCATACAGATTATAGTATCCGTCGAAGAAAACCTTCCCGCCGGCTATGCCGTGAATGTGTATCCTAATCCGACTTCATCAGTGTTCACGATTTCGGCAGTCATGCCCAACTCGCAAAAAGTTTCCGTCCGCATCTATGATGCAACCGGACGTGATGTGATGACGTTTGAGCAGACCTTGCAATCATCGGAATGGAAGCGCATGATAGATCTGAGTAACCAACCGACGGGCGTTTATTTTATTGAAGTACGTTCGATACAATCGGGTATGCCGGCTATTATACGACGAATTGTCAAGAATTAACGAATCTCGTTTAATTTGACTTTATGATACGGCTCGGTGAAGGTAACTTCGTTGAGCCGTTTTTTTTATCGTGATTGTTATCCGTGCATGAAATTGTTCCTATTCAGTATCGCTATCACAAGTTTATTGGTAAGCGGTTGCAGTAACTCCTTATTGTTCAGCCCAGCATTGAATGCGCCGCGCACGCCGTTGGCAAAAGAGCAAACGCAACTCTTCGGAGGCGGAACGATGTTAGTGGAAACAAGGCGATCGAATACTACTGAAAACGCATTGACGAGAATCGGTGCAGACGGAGGAGTACGTTATGCGTTTACAAATGTGGTGACAGGACAAGTACGCGGGTGGTTTGGCGATTCCCAGCGATGGGGATTGTCGTTCAGTGCATGGGTCGCACTCAGTTCACCAAGCGCATCACACAAAATTTGTATAGTTCCTGCATTCGGAACGGCGATGATTGAAAACAGAATCGAGGGTAATGGTATTGGAGCGAGCGCATTGTATATGTACACGAAACACGAATTGGTGACACCGTATCTGGCACTGACTCCGATGTACGGATGGAATTCCAATGACTTCTTGAATGGTACGAAGTACGGATACGGTGCATCGCTGACGATGGGCGGAACATTCAACGTTACCACATGGCTGTCTTGTAATGCTGAGTTTAATGCCCTCACTTTTTACGATAGAAATAGTCGAAGCACTGAATATGTTGTTAGTCCTTCTCTCATGCTGCAATGCACATTGTAACGTAGCTTCTCTTGATGGATATTATCCAGTTGAAATGTTCGATAGTATTTTCACTTGCCCGACCAAGCAATTCACTGTAATTTCACACAAATTGCGGACAGCGGTTTTTATAGTGGCATCAATTCACTCACAGTCAATAAACGGGGACGTATCATGAGGGTTTTAGTAGTTGAAGACGAACGCAAAGTTGCAAGTTTTATCAAACGTGGTTTGGAAGAGGAACGCTATGTAGTGGAATTAGCTACCGATGGCGAAGAAGGATTGGAACTCGCATTGAATAATGTCTTCGATGCAATCGTTCTTGATGTTATGATACCGAAACGTGACGGTTTAAGCGTCCTGAAAGAATTACGTGAGCGCGGTAAGACCACACCAGTGCTGATGCTGACTGCCAAGAGTTCGATGGAAGACCGTGTTGCGGGTTTAGACCTTGGTGCTGATGATTATCTTCCGAAACCGTTTCACTTTGAAGAGCTTGCCGCACGGTTGCGTTCCATTATGCGCCGTTCGAGTAATGAGAAATCCACGAAACTGAATGTCGGCGAATTGATGCTCGACACGGTGTCGCACATCGCATATTTAAGCGGACGCGAAATTGAATTGACGACCAAAGAATACTCCTTGCTTGAATATCTGATGCGGAACAAGAACCGTATCCTCAGCCGCAGTATGATTATGCAGCACGTATGGAAAGTCAGTTTCGATCCTGAATCAAATATCATTGACGTGTATATCAAACGCCTGCGAGCTAAAATCGAAATAGCTGGTAACAGGTTTATCTATTCTATACGCGGAGTGGGATATAGAATCAAAGAGCCACAGCAAGAATCGGCACAAGGTGAAGAATAAGAGATGGATGCAGACATGTCTGATATACAACCGTTACTGAAGGAACTGCATCCTGTTAGCGAAAACGCTCTCCGCGATGTACAACTGCTTTTCGATAAATACCAAAATGCTGCATTCACAAAGCGACCGCCGGAATTTTTTGCGCTCGAACTTTGCGGCGAAGCGGGCGAGCTTGCCAATTTGGAAAAAAAGCGGTGGAAAGGGAAAGAGATTGAGCAAGAGCGTCTTGCGGATGAAGCTGCCGATGTTTTGATTGCATTGATGAATTATACAAATGCACGCGGGATTGACCTTGGCTCGGCTGTACGGGATAAGTTGGTTCGTATTGAAGAAAAACGCTTGCACCTTGAAGCAAAGGGAGAAATATATTGAGTCCAGTTTCAGTACATTTTGAGGTATTACGATTCGATAGCTTCCGATTTATGAACGCATTTTACTTTTCACTCTACAAATAAACCTCTAATTTTGTCGTCTCTCCCGAATCTGTGCAGAATAATGTGCAGAATGTGATTCAACCGACGGGAGAATCCGAGGCAACAGCACAGCACTGTGAAAGGTCGTCACCGAATGCGTCTTCCGCAATACCAACGCGATGGTCACGCAGCATATACACATGAATCTCCTTGTATTGTGTGTCGTTTCCCACGGAATTACGAGAATGAATCCAAACACAATATCATTTACTCACTTACTCAACAACAGCAGCTATGGCTGACCTCAGCAAAGTTCGCAACATTGGAATATCCGCACACATTGATTCAGGTAAAACAACCCTGAGTGAGCGTATTCTGTTCTATACCGGAAAAATTCACAAAATCGTTGAAGTCCGCAGCAAAGACCAAAGCGGTCCCACAATGGACTCGATGGATCTTGAGCGCGAAAAAGGAATTACCATCCAATCAGCGGCAACATATTGCCAATGGAAGGATTATCAAATCAATCTCATTGACACACCGGGTCACGTTGACTTTACGGTGGAAGTTGAGCGTTCGCTCCGCGTTCTCGACGGTGCGGTGCTTGTTCTTTGTTCCGTTGCGGGCGTTCAGAGCCAGTCAATCACAGTTGACCGTCAGATGCGCCGCTACAACGTGCCGCGTCTTGCGTTTATCAACAAGGCGGACCGTTCGGGCGCAAACCCATACCGCGTTACTGAGCAACTCCGCGAGAAACTCCACCACAATGCCGTTATGGTGAACATCCCAATCGGTCTTGAAGATAATTTCAAAGGCGTGATTGATCTGTTGAAGATGAAGGCGTTGTATTATGACGGAGACAATGGTGAGTTTGTACGTGAAGAAGAAATTCCGGCGGACATGCTTGCACAAGCTCAAGAATACCGTCACAAAATGGTAGAGCATGTTGCCGATTTCGATGATGCGATTGCAGAGAAATTCCTTATGGAAGAAGAAGTGACCGCCGAAGAACTTATTCCGGTTATCCGTAAGGCGACAATCGAAATGAAGATTACTCCTGTATTGGTTGGAACTGCAAAGCAAAACAAGGGAGTGCAAACACTTCTTGATGCAGTGACATTGTTTCTTCCGAACCCGACGGAAGTAACCAACGAAGCACTTGACCGCGACAAGAACGAAGAAAAGATTGTGTTGGAATCCAATCCGGCGAAACCGTTTGTCGGTCTGGCATTCAAGCTCGAAGACGGTCGTTTCGGTCAGCTTACGTACATGCGTATTTACCAGGGTTCATTGAAAAAAGGCGATACGATTTTTAATATCGCCAATGGGAAGAAAGTCAAAGTCCCGCGCCTTGTTCGGATGCACGCAAGCGAAATGCACGATATTGACTCGACCACAGCCGGCGACATTGTCGCAATGTTCGGTGTGGATTGCGCATCGGGCGATACATTCACCGATGGCACTGTTAATTACGCGATGACCTCGATGTTCGTACCCGAGCCGGTAATCGAACTTGCGGTTGCACCGAAGGAAAAAGCAGGACAGGTGAATTTCTCGAAAGCATTGAACCGCTTTACGAAGGAAGACCCGACCCTCCGCGTCTATCGTGATGAAGAGAGCGGCGAAACCGTCATTAAAGGGATGGGTGAGCTTCATCTTGAGATTTATATCGAACGTATCAAGCGCGAATTCAACTGCGAAGTAACAGTCGGTCGTCCTAAGGTTGCGTTCCGTGAGACAATCACCAAACGTGCAAACTTCAACTACACGCACAAAAAGCAAACAGGCGGTTCCGGTCAGTTCGCACGTGTTGCCGGTTATATGGAGCCGATTACAGAGCCCGAAATACATGATAATTACCAGTTCGTTGATGAAATCGTTGGCGGTGTTATCTCCCGCGAATTCATCGCTCCGTCGGATAAGGGCTTCCAAGAGCAGCTCAAAGACGGTCAGCTTATCGGTCAGCCGGTACAGCGCGTCCGTGTTGTCTTGAATGACGGTGCTACCCACGCAGTTGACTCCTCGGAAATGGCGTTCAAACTTGCTGCAATGGCTGCAATCCGGGAATGTTACGCATCTGCCGCACCTGTTGTACTCGAGCCGATTATGAAACTCGAAGTTTCAACACCCGAAGAATTTCAAGGTGTTGTGATTGGTCAGATGAACCAACGCCGCGGTGTGATTATGGGTACCGACTCTGAAGCCGGATATGTTACCGTGACATGCGAAGTACCTCTGCAAGAAATGTTCGGATACTCAACCGACCTCCGCTCGGCTACGCAAGGTAAAGGCGAGTTCACAATGGAATTCTTAAAGTACGCAACCGTTCCTCGTAACGTGCAGGACGAAATGGTGAAAGAATACCAGAAGAAACGCGCAGAAGGCAATAAGTAATCACTGCCACGTTGCACAATAGTTCAAGCCCGGACAGTCAAATGTTCGGGCTTTTTTGTGTCCCGTTCGATTTGATGGAAAGAGTCCGGCACAACGACAAAAGGGATACTGCAAATGCTGTATCCCTTCATGCCGGCAAGTAGATTGTTAAAAAATGAGTATGGTGCTTGCGGCACCGTTTCTGTATGGATGCAGGTTATTGCCCGATAGACGCTTTGTAAGCGTTCACATCCATAAGCTCGTCGAGTTCGGCAAGATTACTGAGTTCAACTTTGATAATCCAGCCGTCGTTATACGGATCTTTATTCACTGTTTCCGGTGCGTCGTTGAGAGCACGATTCACTTCGGTGATAGTTCCGCTGACGGGAGCATAGAGATCTGCAACGGTCTTTACCGCTTCGATAGTACCAAATGTGTCGCCTTTTGCGACGGCAGAAACATCATCGGCTATGTCAATATAGACAACATCACCAAGTTCGCCTTGAGCGTGGTCGGTTACTCCGATATACCCTGTA
>JAEUSO010000083.1 GCA_016788605.1 Candidatus Kapaibacterium sp.
GAACTCTACCACGAATACCGAAAATCAGCATTGAATAAAGAACCTAAAGAAAATTTATTAGAAGAAATTAACTCAATCTTCGTAGAGTTCTTTAAACTATGACAGACAGAAGAACAGCCGATAATAAGGGGTTTGCAATAGGCGGGGTTTTGTGTTCCACAGACAGTTTTATGGTTAAAGAAAGTGCAGTGCTCCGAATGAACATTTGTGCTGAAAAGCCCCCCCCCGCTCTATTGATCTGATATTGATGATTGAGACCAGAGTGAACCGACGACAGTATTCTTCGGAAGCGTAACGCCAAAACGCTTGGGCAGCGGCGGACTACACTTTCCGGCAAGCGGTGCGGTTAGTAAGCGCAAAGGTGCGGCGCCGGCTTGTGCTTATGCAACTCTTGATGAATCTTTACAGCGGCTTTTGGTAGATGCGGTATGTTTTGTAGCGCTCGCCGTGCATGGTGTTGGTAGCGGCTTTGTTCATGGCGTCGTTGCTTTCCAGTATCCATGATGCTTCGCCGTTCATGCCTTTTTTCAGTGCGCGTGCGCCAACCTCGGCATAGAGGACAATATCCATTCCCGAACGGCGGTATTCTTCCAATAACCCAAGCACGATGATGCGGCAGAGATTGATGGATTTCTTTTTTGTAAGCAGATGCCAAATGCCGCCAAGCAGACCGCCTTTTTTATTGTGTATCAGCGTTTGGTTGATGTCGGGCAGGGCAAGGCAGAACCCGACGGCTTTCCCCTCCACTTCGGCAAAGAGCACTAAGTCGGGGTCGGCGATTTGCTTCAGGTCGGCGGCAAGGAAATCGAATTCCTCGTCGGTGAATTTCACGAATCCCCAGTTCTTTTCCCACGCGCTGTTGTAGATGGATTTGATTGTCTGCACGTCGCGTGTGAATTGCGCTTTGTCCTTGAAGTTCATCGAGCGTATCTGCACACCCGACCGCTGCTTGACAAGGTCGAGCAGGCGTACCATTTTCTCGCTTTTGTAATTCTCCTGTTTCAGCAGGTAGGCGTACATATCCATTTCCTTTGTAAAGCCATACTGCTCAATCAGACGCGTGTAGTAGGCGGGATTGTAGGTCATCAGCACTACGGGCGGGCGGTCGAAGCCGTCCACAAGCAGTCCGCACTCGTCGTTCATCGAGGGATTGACCGGACCGCGCACATGGGTCATGCCGCGCTCTTTCAGCCATGCTCCGGCTGCATCAAAAAGCGCGTTGGCAACATCCTGCCGGTCGGCGCATTCAAAAAAACCAAAGAAGCCGATGGAATCGTTGTATGTCGTGTTATGATTCTCGTTGATGATTGCACCGATGCGCCCCACCACCGCGCCGTTCTCTTCGGCAAGGAACAACTTCATGGAGGAATGTTTGTAAAACGGGTTCTTCTCCATGTTCAGCAGTTTTTTCCTATCCATTATCATCGGTGGGACGAAGTTCTTGTCGCCGTTGTAAAAGTTCCACTGCGATTTGATAAAGCGCATCGTATCCGAGGATGTGACGACAGGGCGAATGGTAACGGGCATAGTGATTCAGGGATTGGGTTACAGAGTTGCACTACACACACGGGCGATACATCCGGCGTTGCAGCGTTCGGGTGCGAAAATACGCAGCCCGCTGCGCCATACGCGGTTTCGATACGCGGAATATGCCGAGATTTCTTGATTGGCGAACGGTCTGTGGTTGTATTTTCGCCCGCTTTCGTAGCTCAGCTGGCTAGAGCAACTGACTCTTAATCAGTGGGTCGAGGGTTCGAGTCCCTCCGAAAGCACAGGTCTAAACGCTGCGTTGTTTGTATGAACGGCGCGGCGTTTTTTATACCCTCAGCCCAAGAGTTGTTTGCACTTGCACATCATTTGGACGAGTTGAAACGTTCTAAGAACGGACACCGAACGGTAGAGACGTGCCGCGGAGCGGCTCTACCTAACCAACGTGGAAAGTACGAATGTTCTGAACAACGGTATCGTCACATATCGCTGCATTCCATACCTCAAGTAAAAGTGCATCCCGTTTGTTGAAAAGTTCGGTTGTGCGGGGCAACGCCGACCTTCTATTTTGCAGGTTCGCATTGCAGGCGGCATCCAAAACACGCACTCTTGTGCATGTACCGCCACTGCCCGATGCTTTACCAACTTTGCCATGAGCAACCGCCATTATGAGCACCGCCAAAGAAACCGTACCGACAGAAACCGCGCCGCGTCCGGCAGCCAAGGAAATCCGCATCGAACATGCACGGGTGAACAATCTGAAAAACATTTCGGTCAGCATCCCGCGCAACAGCTTCACCGTGATTACCGGTGTCAGCGGTTCGGGGAAATCCTCGCTCGCCTTCGACACCCTCTATGCCGAAGGGCAACGCCGCTTCGTTGAGTCGCTTTCGTCCTACGCACGGCAATTCCTTGAGCGCAAAAGCAAGCCCGATGTGGAAAGCATCACCGGACTTCCGCCTGCAATCGCCATCGAGCAAAAAACACTGTCGCGCAATCCGCGCTCGACCGTAGGCACAACCACCGAGGTTTATGATTATTTGCGTTTGCTGTTCGGGCGCATCGGCACAACCGTCTGTAAGAATTGCGGGCGCACCGTCCGCCGCGATACGCCGCAATCCATCCTCGACACCATACTCCGCTGGAACGAAGGCGACCGCATATACATCCTCTTTCCGCTGCAAACCACCGAGGAAGGATTCGAGCACGAGTTGCAACGCATGATGCAGACCGGTTACACCCGCGTGATGATTGACTCCACATTCGAGATTATTGATTTGCAGGAAGACACACTGCCCGAGGGTACGCCGCTTGCCGATGTGTTTGTTGTGGGCGACCGCCTCATCCTCCGCCATGATACCGATACGAAGTCGCGGATGTTCGATTCGATTGACGCAACCTACAAACTTGCCAACGGAAGGATGCTTGTCCGCAATGTGACGCTTGGCGTTACTGAATACTTCAGCAAGAGCTACGAGTGTGCATTCGATAACACGGTGTATCAAGAGCCGGAGCCGCGCCTCTTCTCGTTCAACAGTCCTTTTGGTGCATGTCCCACGTGTCAGGGATTCGGGCGCAGTATCGGTATTGACGAGGACTTGGTTATACCCGACAGCATGATGACACTGCGTCGCGGAGCGATACATCCCTATCGGATTCAAGTGGGGACAACGCATCAAGCCGACCTTATGGCAGCGGCAAAACGGGCGGGCATTCCCACGGATACGCCGGTTGCCTCATTCACCCGCGAGCAACATGACTGGCTGTGGAACGGCGACGAACTCTACGGCGGCATCCGCGCCTACTTCAAGGATTTGGACGACAAATCCTATAAGATTCAGAACAGGATTATGGCGGCGAAATACCGTGGTTACACGCGCTGCCCCGCATGTAACGGCTCGCGGTTACGCACATCGGCGCGTCAGGTATTTGTCGGCGGAAAGAATATCCCTGCCATCGTTACGCTTACGATTGAAAAAGCGTTGGAGTTTTTTAACGGCATTGAACTAAGCGAGCACCACATGATGATTGCCGGACAGCTCTTGAAGGAAATCCGCTGGCGGCTGCAACTGCTCTTTGATATCGGCGTGGGCTACCTTACGCTGGACCGATTGGCACAAACCCTGAGTGGCGGCGAATCGCAACGTCTGAACCTTGCCACCTCGCTCGGCTCGTCGCTTGTCGGCACGCTGTATGTCTTGGATGAACCCAGCATCGGGCTTCACCCGCGCGACACCGACCGATTGGTGAACATCATGCACAAACTCCGCAACTTGGGCAATACCGTTGTGGTGGTGGAACACGACCTTGACATCATCAAGCGGGCGGACAGGATTATTGACATCGGACCAAAGGCGGGCGAAGGCGGCGGCATGGTGATGTTCAACGGAACGGTGCGCGACCTTACCGAATCCAGAGCATCACTCACGGGTGAATACCTTGCGGGAACAACGTCAATTGCAATCCCCAAAAACCGCCGCAAAGGCAATGGCAAAACGCTCAGTGTGATTAACACGTTGGAGCATAACCTGAATATCAAGCGCGCCGATATTCCGCTTGGCTGCATCACCGCCGTTACGGGCGTAAGCGGATCGGGTAAAAGCACATTAATACACGACGTTCTGTATGCAAACCTGAAGCGGCACTTCGGCGGCTACACCGGACACACCGGCAGGTGCGAACGGATTGACGGCATTGATCATATCGCCGATGTGGAAATGGTGGACCAATCGCCAATCGGTCGCTCGTCGCGCTCAACACCCGTTACCTACACCAAGGCGTTCGATGCAATCCGCGAGGTGTTTGCCTCGACCCAAGCGGCGGCGCAACTTGGCTGGAAGCCCGGACATTTTTCGTTCAATGTGCCGGGCGGTCGCTGCGAGGCATGCGAAGGTGCTGGCACGGTGTTGATTGAGATGCAGTTCCTGCCGGATATTGAGTTGGAATGCGAAAGCTGCCGCGGAACACGCTACCGCCGCGATGCACAAATGATTACCTACAAAGGCAAGTCCATTGTGGATGTGCTTGCCATGACGATTGACGAAGCCGCGCTCTTCTTCAAAGGCACAAAGCGCGTCACCGACCGGCTGAAAATTCTGCAAGATGTGGGGCTTGGCTACCTGCGTCTCGGTCAATCAAGTTCAGTGCTATCGGGCGGCGAGGCGCAACGCATAAAGCTCGCCACCCACCTCGATGCAATGCAATCGAACATGAAACATATTCTCTTCATCTTCGACGAGCCGACCACAGGGTTGCATATTGACGATGTGAGCACCTTGCTCCGTTGTTTCCACCGCTTGGTCGAGGACGGACACAGCGTGTTGATTGTGGAGCATAACCTGCACGTTGTGGCATCGGCGGATCATATCATTGACTTAGGACCGGAAGCCGGCGAGCGAGGCGGATATATCGTCTGCACGGGAACACCCGAAGAAGTTGCCGCCCACGAAACATCCTTTACCGGTGCGGCATTGCGCGGAATGTTTTCTGCAACCGGTTCACCGGCATTGCCCGTATCTGGCGCAAGCAAACCAAAAGCAACAGCAAGCAAACCAAAAGCAACAGCAAGCAAACCAAAAGCAACCAAAACAGCGGCAGCCAAACCAAAGAAATCAACGAAACAAACCACACCCGATGCTTAACCATTCGCAGCCCGGTATTAGCACAATTCTCTTCGACCTTGGCGGGGTTCTCTATGATATAAATCTCCGCCGCACACGCGACTCGCTGATGTTGCTTGCAGGACGCGATATTGAGTTCCAGTTAACAACACAGGATGCAGTGTTCGACGAGTTCGAGACGGGTGCGATTCCGCCCGACGTGTTTCGCAACCGCTTGCGTTCGCTGTATGGCATCACCGCAGATGATACAGACATTGATGCGGCATGGAATGCACTCTTGATTGGTATGATTCCGGGTCGTGTGGAATTGCTCCGTGCATTGAAACCGCAGTACCGGCTTGCGTTGCTCTCGAATATCAATCCTCTCCATCACGAGCGCATCCGCAGCGAGGTGGAAGAAGCGTTCGCTGAGTTTGAGCACTGTTTCCTTTCGTATGAAATGGGTCTTCGCAAGCCCGACGTTCGCATCTTCTCGCGCGTGCTTGATACGCTTGGTGTTGCGCCGCAGAACCTGCTTTTCATTGATGATTCGCCGCAGCATATCGCCGCCGCCGAAACACTTGGTATCGCCACATACCACGTCACGCCCGTGCAGCCGTTAGTTGGGTTGTTTAGTTGAGGTCATCGGGGTGATGGTGTTTGTTGGTCTGGTGTATGTCATGCCCGCTCCAAGAAATATGTCTTCATTATGCCTTTGCCTTTGATGGCGAGGTCGCCGCGTTCAACAAATTCAATTGAGTGTAAAGACGTGCCGCGGCACGTCTTTACGGCTGTGCGGAAATCATCGGAGACGTGAATCTTTCCCGCTTCGCCGTGGCTCTCCATCCTGCTTGCCGTGTTCACGGCATCGCCCCACATATCATACGCAAATTTGTTCTCTCCGATAATCCCTGCCACCACATTTCCTGTATGCAGCCCAATACGAATAGATACCTTATCACCAATGTCTGTTTGATAATTCTTCATAAATTCTGCTGCGTCAAGCGCGAATAATGCTGCACGTTCTGCATGATTTGCTATCGGAATAGGAGCACCACATACTGCCATATAGGAGTCACCGATGGTCTTGATTTTCTCAAGTCCATGCTCGCGGGCTATTTGGTCAAATTGGGTGAATATACCATTCAACATGCCCACTAATTCTTGAGCACTCACTCGCTGTGATAATGTAGTAAATCCAACTATATCAGAGAAGAACACTGATACATTCTCGTAGCTATCGGCAATTGTTTTCTCGCCATCAAGCATGCGATCAGCTATTGTAGAAGGAAGGATATTATGAAGAATTTTCTCTTGCTCCTGAAAGCGGGCGAGCTTGACTTGGCGGTCACGTTCGGACTCTTCTATCTTGCGGCGGTACTCCATTTGTTGCGCTTGCTTGGTAGCTTCCTCGCTTTGGACTTCAAGGTACAGGGTATGATATTCCTTGAATTGAATCGAATGTTCTTTCCAACGCTCTTGCGCTTCGTATAAATGTGCAAGAGATTTATGGAAAGCAGATAAATTCTGTTTCTCACCAATATCCTCAGATAGCGCAATAGCTCTCAGTATAAATTCTTCAGCTTTATCAGTATCGTAGCCATCGAACTCCTTATTGGCATAGAGGTCGCCTATACTGCCGAGATTGCTTGCAATGCCATCTTTGCGACCTATATCCTCATAGATAGCGAGCGCCTTTTGGTAATAGGTGAGGGCTTGCGGGTAGTCCGAAAGTTTCGCATACACAAGTCCTATATTACCTAGATTTCTTGCAATACCATTTTTGTTCCCTATTTCCTCATTGATATCGAGAGCCTTTTGGAAATAGGTGAGCGCTTGCAGATAGTCCGAAAGATTCCCATACACAGCACCTATATTGCCGAGATTGTATGCAATGCCCTGTTTGCTTCTTATCTCCTCAAGGATAGCGAGCGCCTTTTGGAAATAGGTGAGTGCTTGCGGGTAGTCCGAAAGATTCTTATACACAATTCCTATATTGCCGAGATTGCTTGCAATGCCATCTTTGCTCCCTATCTCCTCATAGATAGCGAGTGACTTTTGGTAATACGTGAGGGCTTGCGTGTAGTCCGAAAGATACAGATACACAATTCCAATATTGCTGAGATTGCTTGCAATGCCATTTTTGCTCCCTATCTCCTCATAGATAGCGAGTGCCTTTTGGATATTAGTGAGCGCTTGCGGGTAGTCCGAAAGATTCTGATACACACTTCCGATATTACCGAACGCCTTAGCAGTGGTTTCACCTTTGACATTCTTCTCTTCCGCGAGGTCGAGTGCAGCACGAGCGAAGTCGAGCGCCGTTTGAAAATCGCCACGTCTCCATTTTGCAGTAGAGAGTGTTATAAGTGCCTCACAGTGGTTGGTATCTCTTTGTATAGCGATTACAGTATCAACAGATTCGCCTATTTTTTCGAGTTCAGCCAGTAGTTCCCCGGCAAGTGTTTCCGCTTCATTGTAGTTGCCGGTGCTGTTGCATTTATTTGCTTTTGTGAGCAGGATGTTGAGTGTTTCGTAGTTCATACTTTCTCCAAAAAATAGGTCGTCATTATGCCTTTGCCCTTGATTTCCATCTCACCGCGGGGGATAAACCGTAGAGACGCTGCATGCACCGTCTCTACGGCACGCATAAAATCTGCGCTACAATGTATTTTCCCTGCTGCGCCGTGACTCTCCATCCGGCTTGCTGTGTTCACGGCATCGCCCCATAAATCATAGAGAAACTTGTTCTCGCCGACTACACCCGCCGCCGCCGGACCGCAATGCAACCCAATGCGCACCTGTATTTCGGGAATAGATTCAATCCAACTTCTATCGCCATAGTTCTCAGGGAAATCAACCATAAGATTTTGCATAACTTCAAGCAACTTCAATGCGGCTTGCGCGGCACGCTCTGCATGGTCTTCTTGAACGATAGGTGCGCCGGCAACTGCCATGTATGCATCGCCAATGGTCTTGATTTTCTCCAAACCAAACTCCCGAATAACGCCATCAGCAGCGGTGAAGATGGCATTGAGCAAGTACACGAGTTGTTGCGCGGAAATAGTTGCCGATAGGGAAGTGAACTCAACAATGTCCATGAAGAGAATGGAGACGGAGTCGAAGTGGTCTGCAATGGGATTCTCGCCTGCAATCAAACGCGATGTAATTTCTTCGGGGAGGATGTTATTAAGAATGCTTTCACGTTCTTGGTAGCGGGTTCGCTCAATCGCTATTTGTTTCTCTTGTTCAGCAGATTTACGTTCAGCATCAAAACGCAGAGCTATCTGTGTTGTTTCTTCAGAAACTACATCCTCTTTTAACACATGGAACATTTCATAATATTCAGCACATTCTTGCCAACGCTGTAGCGTTTTATACAAACCTGCCAGTGCAAGGTAGGTCTCGTATAAATCACGGCGGTTATTTATTTCTTTAAATATCCTTACAGCTTCAAGTAAATGGCTTTCAGCTAAGGTTTCGTTCCTGTTAATGTTATCTGTATTACTAAGAGCAACACCTAATTGATATTGCCAAGTACCGAAACCGTGTAAATCTCCAAGTTCTAAACAACCACTCGATGCAATTGTGTATAAATCAATTGATGCAGTATAATTATGTAAATAGTAAAAAGTTTTCCCTAACTGCCCGGTTGTGTGTGCAATTCCATGTTTGTTGCCAAGTTCTTCGTGCATTTCTAATGCTGTTTGTAAGTAATCTTTGGCAACATCTAGTTCACCTAACGAAAGTTTGATATTACCAATGTTACTCATTTGTAAAGCAACACCGAACTTATTACCCAGTTGTTGATACAACTCTAAAGCTTTATTCTTATACTCAAAAGCCCGTTGGTAATCTTTAATGTTTTCATATACAACGCCAATATTGCCATATTGTGTTGCAATGCTTGGCTTATCATCAATGCTTTCGCAAAGTTCCAATGCCTGTTGGTAATATTGTAATGCCTGACGGTAATCAGACATGGAAGAGTACACAATTCCTATGTTACCTAAGTTATGTGCGGTAAATTGTTTGTATCCATGTTTTGTATTAATTACCAACGCTTTGCGATAGTATTCAAGTGCCGTAGCGTATTCCGTGATTTTTTGATATATATGCCCTATGTTATGAAGCGTACCGGATACACCGTACTTAAAATTGGTTTCCTCAAAAACAGGTAGTGCTTTTTGGTAGTATTCTAAAGCACGGTTATACTCCGAAAGTTCCAGATATACGTTTCCCAAGTTGGACCATAGTTTGGCTAAAGCACTTTGATTCCCAAGTTGTTCTTCAATTGCACATGACTTTGTAAAATATTCTAATGCTTCTGAATATTCGGAACGCTTATGATGCACCATGCCAATATTGCCATACGCCTTTGCCATGAGCGCATCATTTCCTATTTGTTCTGCTAAAGGTATGAGTTTGAAAAGGTGTTCAAGTGCTTCGTCAAGTTGGTTTTTTCGTAGCGAAATAACACCAAGTATTAACATCCCTTCGCATATAAAGGCAGGGTCGGTTGTTTCGGATAATACTTCGTTAGCTAAGTGTATTGCTTCGTTGTATTCTGCTTTGTACCCGTGCTGATTAGCGGCATTAATTTTTTCTTTCAAGGTCATTTACGCTACACCTAATCCAATCGAACATTATGTTAATTATAGTAACTATAACAATTTACATAGTTTAAACATAGCACGATATCTGTTTGTTATCCTGTTAGTAAATATTGAGAAAATGCTTAAAACAGAATGTATTCTGCGCTACTGAAGGTAATACTCGCACATGGGTTGGCGCGCTTAAGGATTGCTTCGGCAATGGAGGGGAACAAAAAAGATTTTGTGTTTCTCTCACATGGTTTCACAGCGTTCTACTCGGTCACCCGTTGCCGTCCCGGCGTTCAAGGAAAAACGTTCTCATCATGCCTTTGCCTTTGATTTCCATTTCGCCGCGTGGGATTGCCCTCATCCTGTCCTCTCCCCGTCCCTCTCCGATGGAGAGGGTGAAGGATTCGTCGGAAATTGAGAAGCCCTCCCTGTCGGGGAGGGTTTGGGAGGGGAACAACGTTCGCACAAACTCCTCACTCACGTGTATCCTTCCTGCTTCACCATGACTTTCCATCCTGCTTGCGGTGTTCACGGCATCGCCCCATAAATCATAGAGAAACTTGTTCTCGCCAACAACACCTGCCGCCGCCGGACCGCAATGCACGCCTATGCGGACATGGATTTCCGGTAACGATGCTATCCATGATTTGTCACCCAATGAATCAGGGAAACTAATTTCAAGATTCTGCATCACCTCAAGTAGTTTGAGTGCGGCGTTCGCGGCGCGATGGGCGTGGTCTGCTTGCACAATCGGTGCGCCGGCAACTGCCATATACGCATCGCCAATCGTTTTGATTTTCTCTAAACCAAACTCGCGCATAACGCCGTCAGCAGCGGTGAAAATGGCATTGAGTAAATGCACGAGTTGCTGCGCGGAAACCTTCGTTGAGAGCTCGGTGAAATCAACGATGTCCATGAAGAGAACAGAAACAGAATCGAAGGTATCTGCAATCGGATTCTCGCCTTTTATCAGGCGTTGAGTTATTTCTTCGGGAAGGATATTGTTCAGGATGCGCTTCTCTGCGGTGGCGCGTGTGCGCTCTATTTCAATTTCTTTTTCGCGCTCGGCGGCTTGCCTACGTTGCTCCATGAGTCCGGCTTGCTTATGTGCTTCCTCGCTTTGGACTTCTTTTTCTAATTCATGGTATTTCTCGAAATGGTACTGACAATCTTTCCAACGTTCTAATTGTTTGTATAACTCTGCTATGGTTTTATGAAATTCATATAAGTAATTTTTCGTTCCGAGTTCCTCATTCATGCTAATAGCCCGCAGGAGATACTCCTCTGCTTTTACAGGATCATAACCGTCGAAGTCCTGCTTTGCATAGGTTTCTCCGATGTTGCCGAGATTACTTGCCACGACTGCTTTATCACCGAGTTCTTCTGCGAGCGCTAATGCCTTACCATAGTACTCCAAAGCACGGGGATAGTCCGAGAGATAATAATGCACATTCCCGATATTGCTGAGACGTATTGCCATGCCTCGTTTGTTACCGAGTTCTTCATCGAGAGCTAATGCCTTGCCGAAGTATTCCAATGCTCGGTCGTAATCCGCGAGATACACATGCACATTCCCGATATTACCGAGGTGTCTTGCCACGCCTGCTTTGTCGCCGAGTTCTTCATCAAGCGATAATGCCTTGCCATAGTACTCCAAAGCACGGGTATAGTCCGAGAGATTGTTATGCACAAGCCCGATGTTGCCGAGATGTGTTGCCACACCTCGTTTGTTTCCGAGTTCTTCTGCGAGTGCTAATGCCTTGCCATAGTACTCCAAGGCAAGGGCATAGTCCGAGAGATGCCAATGCACATTCCCGATATTGC
>JAEUSO010000084.1:0-263 GCA_016788605.1 Candidatus Kapaibacterium sp.
CAATTGTAAAAGCTATGAAAAGAAGGATAGTTTGCAGTCGCAACGTGTTTGACTCATCGGTAGGCATAGTGCAATCAGTTTTCCCCAACTTCGATTTACATAGTTTAGTCGTTATGAGTTGAATGTGTCCCTCCTCTACTCGCGCCACACAACCTCGAAGAGCCACGAGGAAACGATGAGCATAACAATGGAATACGATACCATAACGATGATGCTTCCGGCGATATGAACGAGTGGCGTTCCAGCGATACTCATCACTAATG
>JAEUSO010000084.1:273-11465 GCA_016788605.1 Candidatus Kapaibacterium sp.
TGCCTCCCCGCCGGTAAAGACCAGCGGCAGGATGATTGGCAGCGACACAACCGGAAACAATGCGTTCTTTGTTGTTGCTGTGGCTATGATTGCCGAGATGAGTGTTGTTGCTACTGCAACGGCGATACTGCCCGTGAACATGGTAAGAAAATATGCAAGCGGATTGCCAATGCCAATATGCTCGAAGAAGATTGCAAAAAGAAGCATTTCCGTTGCCGTCATGGCAAGTGCAAGGATGATGTTGTAGAGCAGTTTGCCGAAATAGACCGCGAGCGGCGGTGTTGTCATCCGCAGGTACATTCCCGTTCCGCGCTCCTGTTCGGTAACAAAACTTTTTGCCATACCAGTCATTGCACTGAAGAAGAGGACAATCCATAGCAATGCTGCCGCGATTTCATTGCTAAACTTCTCGCCCGCCGTAGAAAAAAGGATGACCATCACAGCGCATACAACAAACAGCAGCACTGCCGAAAGCGATGCACGGGTGCGGAGTTCGCTACGGAGGTCTTTCCGAAAAACTGCTATTGTGCTGTGTGCACCCATGCGGCGGTAAGCGGTAATGATACGATATGATTCCGTCAAAAATACAGAAGCGTTTGCAGCATTACCGCAAACGCTTCTACAAATAAATGCAATGAATCCGCAAAGGACTACTTGTGCATTTCTTTCTTTGCATCTTTCACAGCGGCTTTTGCATCTTTCACAGCGGCTTTCGCATCTTTCTTTGCTTCCTTCGCATCTTTTACCGCCGCTTTCGCTTCTTGCTTCGCAGCTTTATCGCCGGTTGCTTTTGCATCTTTTGCCGCTGCTTTTGCAGCATCAACTTTTGCATCAGCGGCTTTTACCGCTTGCTTTGCAGTTTCAACTTTTGCTTTCGCAGCTTGCTTTGCGGCATCATTATTCGCCGAAGCAACTGTTACTGTCATTGCAACAAGTGCAAGAATTGCAACTATGTTTTTCATCGTACCGTCCCTGAATAAGTGAATGAATTTTAGTTCGGTCGAAAATAGGAGAATACACTCCCTGACATCAATAAACACGATGTGAAAAGATGTTCATACGCTCGTGTATCCACTTGCAGCACTAATGACGGAAATGCCTCATGCCGGTACATATCATTGCAATGTTATTCTCGTTGGCGGCGGCAATGACTTCGCTATCGCGTACCGAGCCGCCGGGTTGGATAACGGCTGTTGCGCCCGCTTCCACGCATTGCAGCAAACCGTCGGCAAACGGGAAGAACGCATCGCTTGCCACAGCACAGCCCTGCAAATCAAGCCCGAACTGCTTTGCACGTGATACAGCTATGCGTGCAGAATCCACGCGGCTCATCTGCCCCGCACCAACAGCCAGTGTTCGGTCGGCGGCGGCATAGACAATGGCATTGGATTTCACATGTTTTGCAACTTTCCACGCGTACATCATCGAAGCAAGTTCATTGTCGGTCGGCTCGCGCTCGCTGACAACGTTCATCGCTTCCGCATCGAGCAATTCACTGTCGGGCGATTGCACAACAAAGCCGCCCGTAACGGTCTTTACGTTTAAACCGGTTGCCGCAGCAATCAACTCCGTGTTAGCAATGATCAAGCGGCGGTCTTTCTTTTTTGTCAGCAATGCCAATGCGTCGTCGGTGAACGACGGTGCGATAATAACTTCGGTGAAGACGGCATGGATGGTGTTGGCGGTATCGTAATCCACTTCGCGGTTCAGTGCAACAATCCCGCCGAACGGCGCAACGGTATCAGTCGAGAACGCCTTCTCCCATGCTTCGCTCAATGTTACGCCGCTACCCACGCCGCACGGATTTGTGTGCTTGATAATAGCAACCGTCGGCTCGTGAAATTCCATCACAAGCAGTTGCGCCGCATCAATATCAATGATGTTGTTGTACGAGAGTTCCTTACCGTGAATTTGGCGGTAGCACTTTGTGAACGAGCCATACAGTGCGCCGCGTTGATGCGGGTTTTCGCCGTAGCGCAGCGGCTGGTCGAGCCGGGCGGAGATGCTGAAATGCGCGCCTAATGAATCCGCACGCTGCTTGGCAAAATAGCCCGCTATCATTGTGTCGTAGTGGGCTGTGTGAGCAAACGCTTCGCCTGCCAATCTGCGGCGCAGCTCTTCTGAAATCGTGTTCTTGTTGTCGCGGAGTGAGGCAAGCACCGTGGCATAGTCGGCGGGATTTACAAGAATCGCCGTCCACTTGTAATTCTTCGCCGAAGCGCGCACCATAGCCGGACCACCAATATCAATATTCTCGATAATATCAGCGTCGCTCGAATGCGGGTTGTGCAGTGTTTCCTCGAAAGGGTAAAGGTTGATCACTGCAAGGTCAATCGAATCAATATTATGCTCCGACATCTGCCGCAGATGCGCTTCGTCGTCGAGGACGGCAAGCAGCCCGCCGTGGATGGCAGGATGCAAGGTCTTCACACGCCCGTCCATCACTTCGGGAAATCCGGTGATGTCGCTTACATTCGTCACAGTAATACCTTCCTTCCGCAAGAGTGCGGCTGTGCCTCCGGTCGAGATAACTTCAATGCCGAGAGAGCTGATCTCGCGTGCAAATTCAACAATACCGGTTTTATCAGAAACGGAGATTAGTGCACGTTTAACAGGATATGTTGATGGTGTTGTCATAGATTCAGAATGGATAAATGGTTTTTATGCAGTGTAGCAAAGAGAGTACGGAACATCTGGGAAAAACGGATCGCAGTCCAATTCATTCATACAAGAAAAAACGCCCCGAAACCAAGCAGCTACGGGGCGCAAATCGTCTGTCTTATTTTTTCTTGCGTTGGGGTGCGCGCTGCTGACCGCCGCGTTGTTGCTGTTCGGCAAGCTCCTGCGCCATTTGCAGACGCTTGGCAAGCCACCCTTCTTTCTTCGGCATCTTCTTCAAATCTTCAAGCGAGTATTGTTTCTTCGAGAACTTCGTCATCCATACTTGCTGTGCGATTCCGAGGAAATTGAACACCAGATAGTAGAGATTCAAACCGGAGGGCAGGTTCGAAAACATCAGCGTCATCATCACCGGCATCATATAGACCATTGCCTTTTGGTTAGGGTCGGTGATTGTCATCTTCTGCTGTACGAACATGGTAATCCCCATAATCAATGCCATGCCCGAAAGTGCGGCAATGCCGAAAATCGGAACAGGCAGATGAATGATGTGGTCGGGTATCGAAAGGTCGGGAATCCAACCCGGGATAAAGAATGCCTGACGCATTTGAATGTTATTGGTCAGCACCGAATAGAGCGCGTATAGTATCGGCATTTGCAAGAGGAGCGGCAGACACCCTCCCATCGGATTTATGCCGTATTCGCTGAAGAGTTTCATTTGCGCCTGACTCATTGCCGTAGGGTCGTCGGCGTATTTCTTTCGCAGTTTTTCAACTTCCGGCTGTAATGCTTTTTGTTTTAAAGCAGTATCCATTTGCCCGCGCGAGAGCGGCATCAAAATCAGTTTCATAAAGATGGAAAACACGATGATGGAAATACCGAAGTTCGGTATAACCATGTGGATTGCATTGAAGATAGGAAGCATGATGTATTCACCGATAGGACGTACCAACCACTTCCACCCGAAATTCACGGTTGCTTGCATTCCGTAACTCTTCATGATGGTGTAGTCAAGCGGTCCGAGGTAGAGTGTGAAGAGGTCGCTTTGCACCCCGCCGCGATATGGAACGCGATATGTTGCTGTATAATGCTCCACAACACCGTTTTCCGGCGCGCCGTGTTTTGTCCCCTCTAAATAATAGTCGCCCTCGCCGTTTGCACTACGGTTCAAAATGGATGCAATGAAGTACTTTGTCTTTGTACCGATGTATTCAACCTTGCCGGATTGGTGCGAGGTCTTTTTCTGTGCAAACGCATCCGCCTTCAATTCGTCAAGTGTTCCGTTGAGCGAAGCAAACGCCATCGCGCCGCCCGATTCATCCACACTGTTCTGTTCTTGGTATTGCAAGCCGGAACGGTCTATGTTGCTGCCCCACCCGAAGTTATACCAGCGGTTTGTTTGAGGCATCACATTATCCATATTGGTAAATGTGTTCTTTACATCGAGCGAGTACGAGTTACCCGTGAAGACCATTGTGCGCGTAATCGTACCGCCGTTGCCGGCATTCATTGTTGCACGAAGCGTAAGTGTGTTTGCGCCTTGAAGCGAGTATGTTGTCTGATTACCCTCGAACTCAAACTCACAGAACCGTGTATCAATGCGGTTGCCGCCCGTACCAAAGAATGTCATGGCAAGTTCGCGCTGACCGGGCTTGATGAGTTGCACCGGTTTTCCATACCACGAATTATATGTTTTCAATTCCCAGCGTTTGATTGTCATTCCCCGTGAACTGATAACCGCTTTGTAGTTATCTGTTTCCACAGTGATGAGTTTCTCGGCAAGTTCGGGTACGGCGGGTGTGCTTTGGGCAGCCGGAACTGCGGGTGACGCTGGTTGCGATGCGGGCTGTTGCTGACCGGATTGCTGCGCCGCCTGCTTCTGTTCGGTTTTTGCTTTTGGTAACTGCTGCTCTTGTGTGCGCGAGTTGAACGAGTTATAGAGAATCCACGATGTTATCAGTACGCCAATAAGTACGAGACCGAGTTGCTGTTGTTTATCCATGAATACGATTATGCTGAGTTAAAATCAATATTATTTATGAAGAGAGCGGTATGCGGTTAGGGTACTTCATCTATGCCGCCGGGATGGAACGGATGACATTTGCCTATACGCTTCAGGGCTAACCAGCCGCCGCGCATTGCGCCATACCGACCGATCGCCTCGGCTGCATACACCGAACACGTTGGATGAAACCGGCAGTTGTTTCCAAGCATCGGCGAAATCCATCGTTTGTACGCCGTGAGCATAGCGACGAGGATGTGTTTCATACCGCATCAGGTCTGCGCCGCCGATGTGCGGGGAATTGCCTTTGTTTTGCATGCGCCAGCTCCAAAACCGATTGAAGCTGCGGCATGATATCCGTCAATGCAAACCCCTTGGCAGTCACCGCATCAGTCGTTGCATTCCATTGAACAATCACACTCTCGATATTGCCGAACATCTGCGGGTTTTCCTTGCAGAGCAAGCGTAATGATTCGCGCACAAGACGTTTTATGCGATTCCGTAGTACAGCAAGGCGAACCTTTTTTTTCGGCACCTGCACGGCAAAGCCGATGACCTGCACTCCCTGCACGGCGGGCTTTACTGTGCGCGGGCGAAGCCGGACACGCGCAACTATAGAGCCATACGGAATCCGCATTGAAGCACGGAACACGTCATCGAACTCTTGGTCGCTTTTGAGCGAACGGAGCGTGATATGTTCAAAGATGTAGTTCATGCACAGGGTAGGGTGCGGTAAAAATGTATCATAATGGCATTGCCCGATAAACAGAAAAAGCGATAACAGGGTGGTATGCCATGCTATCGCTCTTAATGGTTATGCCGTTGGCAAAAGAGAGCGGAACTCTACCGCTCGTCGCTGACCGTAAGTTTGTGACGACCTTTTGCACGGCGGGCTGCCAATACACGACGACCATTTTTGGTCTTCATGCGTGCACGGAAACCGTGTACATTTTTACGCTTGCGGCGGCTTGGTTGATACGTACGTTTCATTGTTCGTTCCTCGTAGTATGAAGAGTATTAAAGTTCGATTTTTTCTGTTTTTTGCAATACGAACCGCAAAGATAGGCGACAAGCCCAAAATAGAATCGGGAAATTTTACGCGAATTGCAGCCATACCAACGCTATAATACTTCTTATGAACAGGCACCGCACCTTATCCCTCACCCCTTCGCCACACTATGCCGGAAAGCGCAGTCCGCTTTCAGCCAAGCGTTATGGCGTTTGCTTCCTATTAATACCGTTCACAGATTCAGAAGACCAAACGCTGTTTCCAACCCAAACCAGATATACATCAATCTATACCATCGTAACGAAGCACGTTTTCTGTCCTATATTTGGGGTACACCTCACTGCACAATGAGCGCAGCGAATCTTGCAGAACGTTTTTGGGCTTGCCGCAGGGCTGGCATTAGTACTGTGTCTGCCCGGAACCGCTGCCCAATGGCGATTTAAAAGTACAAGTTTACAAATATAAGCCCAGAGATGTTTGTCCTGCCCGGATGATGCACAATAGCCATATGCTGCCGTTTGCTCCAACTTCCTGCCAGACTTGCAGCAAACCCCATGTTGTGTGCCGTTATAGTCGTTAATGCTTGATTTTATTTAGTCTGTAACGCATTTCATTTGCTATTCCTTCGTCTGTTGAATTGCAATACTCCTTCATCAAATTAATTGCTTCGTCTGTCCCAATAGAATATAAAAGCCAACTAAACCATTTTGCAATTGCGTAAGAGTCCGATCCATTATATTCTATGTAGTCAAAATTTGTTTCTAATGCTTTTCTTACAAAAGGAACTGTTGTGGGACTTGGTGCATCGTCTTGTAAGTTCTTTGCAATTACTTGATGACTTCTATGATTCGGATTTATTAATAGTTCATTTAGCAAGTCAATAAAATTTGAAATGTCTGCCGAGAACCAAATTAAAGGAATCGTCATTTGAATTCTGTCTGCGTCAGCACTTTGAATTGCCGCTTCAATTTCTGTTCTTATAAAATTGTTGTCAGACTCTAGGTCAACCGAAAACTGTTTTAGGAAGTTGTCAAATGTCACCCTGCCATATTCGAGGTCAATAAGCAATTGTTTGTCCGATTCTGTCATCATAAAGTGTCGGTTAATAATGGCACACAATGGAGCGGGCGGTCGGCGTGCGCTTTTCCTTCTAATAAATATACGTGAAAAGCGCGTGGTGCCAATGCGCTGTTAATGGTTGGAATTTAATGCACTTCTTGATAGCCTTTACATACAATATCCACGATTCCAGAACCTAAGATCAGACGATATGTTTTCTTGTCGATTGCAGAAAGTTCTTGAATCTCGTCCCAGTATGCATTCGGTAAAGCGCGCTCAACATAATTCGAATGGAAGTATGATTGGACCGCTTCATAATTTTCAATTGCAGAAAACCGAAGCTTGATCGTAGCAGGTTTATTTATATTCCAAACAGGATCTAACGCAACGGTTAAAGTAACTTCCCGTCGCGGACCAAAAGAGAATTCGGCGATGTGGGAATCGTGGAGATTGTATTTCAGTTCACTAACAGGCATTAAATTCTGACCATAAATGGAGTGGGCGGTAGGCAAAGTCCGAAGGATTTTGCTTACCGGCGTGTTGTGCAAAACACACACAACTCTTTCCCGCAACTTAGCATCTGGTTTCAATACTGCAAACGGTATTAGTTGGAAGCATAACGCAAGAACGGTTGGGCAGCGGCGGGCTGCTCTTTCCGGCATAGTGACGCGACTGTCGGAGGGTTAAGGCGCGGTGCCGACTCCCCTATTTCTTGACGGGTGTTTGCACCACAATGCTAACTGTGCGGCAGTAGTAGCGACCTTCGGGAAGGTTGTTGTCGTAGGGGAGTTTTGATGCGCCGATACCGCGTGCATATTCGACGGTAGATGCGGGATTGAGTTCCAGCAGGTAGTTCTTTGTTGCGTCGGCGCGGTTCTGCGAGAGCGACATGTTGTAACTTAGCTCGCCAAGGCGGTCGGTCGAGCCGGTGATAAACACTTTCGAGTCGGGTTGGATTGCCTCTTTTACAAAGCGTTCCATCATGGTGCGGTTGTGGTCGTTGATCCTCGCACGGTCGAAGTCGAAGACAATCAAGCTAAGGCGGCTTAGCTCGAATTTGTTGAGGGATTTGATGATGGGAAATGCACAGAGCGCTTGTACCGATGAGCCGTCGTCTTGCAAAACGCTGAGCGAGCCGGCAAGTGAGTCGCGGGTTTTGATGTCGCCGCCGAGTTTGACCATAACAGCACTGTCGAGTTCGTAGCTGATGCGTTCGGGCAGGGCTGTTCCGCTCAGTTGCGCCAATGTGATGCCGTTCTTTGCAACCTTCGAATCCCACGCACGCGCACGCTCGGGGCGCAATGCCTTTACTGAAAACTGCTGTTTGTTTTGCACCGGGGTGTATTCCATAAACTTCGAGTGAACCACAGGTGCAAGGAGCGCGGGTGTTTCGGAGGCAAACTCAACGCGGCGGTTTTCTTCCAATCCTTCGGCATACATCGGGTTGGATTGCATGACGGGGATGTCGCTGCCTATGACGGTAAGCCGCTCGGCGGGGATTGACCACACCGTTGTCAGGTATGATGCAACTGCTTTTGCGCGGTCGTCGGCAAGTTTTTTCCGTTGTGCTGCGGTTGGCAGTTCGCGTCCGTCGGTTGTTCCTGTTATCGTAAGTTTTGCCGTCGGGTTTTGCTTCAGGCGTTGGGCAAGGATATTCAGCGCGTTGTAGTAGATGGTGAGCGTTTGCTTGGGCAGCGCGTTCTCGCTGAACGTGGCGATATTCACATCCGGTTTGTACCGCTCGCGCAATGCAGCAGAGGTGCTGTCGAAAAAGATATACGGCAGCAGCGGATACGTTTCTGTGACTACTGTTTCCTGAACTTCGAGCGGAACGGTGTTGTAGGATTCGATAATGAGCGGCAGCGGCTCTTTTTTTGCGACGGGCTTCGGTTCGGGTTTGACTTCGGGCGGCGGTGGCGGCGGCTCAACGGGTGGCAGTGTTTCGCGCATGATATAGCGAATGTTCAACGCACCGAAAATGGCGTTGGTCTTCCACTCTTGATTCGAGACAACGGAGTTCAATCCTTGGCGGAACCCCGCCTCGAAACACGCCGAGAGATTGCGGCTTACGCGAAGATCCATACCGACAGCACCGCTTGCACCGTATTGCGTTCCTGCATTTTGCAATTCGCCGGTGAATAACGTGCGGCGTTTGGTTGCATCGGGAAACAGGCGAGATTCGGGTGCGATTATTTCTTCGGTGGTTGTGGTGCTGTTGCCGAACATCGGGTTGCCGGCATCGGCTGCTGCACGGAAATACAATGGCAGCGGTATTCCAAGCGGAGCAAACGGCAACACTTTTATTCCAGCATCAAAGACCAAGTAACGGAGGTCGGCGGTGAAGGCGTATTCGATGTTCGTGGGAACGATTTTCTGCTGTATCGGGTCGAGTGCCTCCCATCCGTGACCGTCTTGCACAGTCAGTCGTGCAGGTCGGCGTGCATAGAGCAAGCGACCGGACACTTCGATAAAATCGAGTAACGGATAATCAACCGTGATGCCGAAGAACGGGGCTTGCGCCGAACCTCCGGTGAATTGACCGCATAACGGCAGGTTCTCATAAACAAGCAACGATGTGTTATTGTTGATAAGCGAGTACCCGCCTATGACACCAAGATAGAGATATGGCGGCTCGTGGTCTTCCGCTCCGGCAGAGAGTAATTCCTGTGCTGTTGCACTCTGTGTGCAAAGCAGTACGGTAACAATCATCCATGATATGAATCGGTACATCCGTTGTTCGGGGGCAAGAGTTGGTACGCGGTGTTGGGTCATTACGGCGAAGTGGGTGAACACAATCCGACGGATTCAGGTGATAGCTTCGACCTGTATGCAGTCCGCCGGGACGGGTCTTAGCACGGCTCAAGAATCACGCCATAAGGTTGGCACGCAGTAATGACGGAACGAATCTACAAAAGACGGGGGAATAATACAGGAATGTGATGGAATATGTAGCGGCGGGCTGTAAAAAACTAAACCCGCCGGTTCTTCCTGAGCCGTGCGGGTTTGCCTCTGTTGGAGGTATGTATGATATGTGTTTCTTCTTAGCGTTGAACGGTCATTGTCAGTGATGCGCGTTTCAGCGGTGTTTGCAAAACAAGCATGTACGAACCTGCGGGAAGTTGCGAGCCGTCGAAGACAACGCTGTGGTCGCCGCTCTTCATTTCACGCTCGATGATTGTTGCCGCAAGCGCACCGCCCATAGTATAAACGGCAAGTGTTGTTGCGTTTGTTTCGGTGAGCGAGAACTCGATTGTTGTTGAGTTTGCAAACGGGTTGGGATAGTTTTGTTTGAGGTGCAATGCAAAGCCGACGGATACCGCTTGTTTGCCGCGACTTGCACACCCTGCTTCAACCGTTACAATTCCGTTTTCGATAACAACATTCACTTCGCTTTGGAATGTAACGGATTCGATGCGGATTTCGGATTGCTGTTCGCCGTCGAGCAGTGCGGTGAATTCTAACGCTGCAAGAATACCGTTGAATCCGCTTGTGCCTTCGATTGCGATGTAACGGCGACCGTTGCGTACCTCACCAACAGGTGTTGCGCCTGCGGGAGCAAGCTGCGATGCCTGCACGCTGATGACAGCCGAAAAAGCGACTTCGCTTAGTAACACCGATGCCTTTGTTTGCGAGCGGATAACGACAACCGCTTTTGCACCGACTTTTGCCGTGATGTTCGATACACTGACGCGGACAACGGGAAACGACGAGAGTTTCAGCGGGCTTTCGATTGATGTGTTGATACAGCCGTTTGATGTTACTGTGCGGACTGAATACACACCCGATTGTTGCGCTTCGTAGCTGCGGTTTGTTGCACCGATAATCTCAATACCGTTCAGCATCCATTGATACGCAGCCGCATTTGTTGATGTAAGCACATTACCGCTTGCTGTAACGGTAGGAACAGGATTGGCAAAGACGTTTAGTTCAACAGTATCTGAACGGAGAACATCACCTGTTGCGGTTGTGATGCTAAAGAAATAGCTGCCTGCTTTTGTAACGGTAAGTTGTTCGCTTGTTGCACCATTCGACCAGAGGATGCGACCGCCTACTTCAACGCCTTGTGCCGAGAGGATTACGATACCACCATCGCAGACGCTTGTGTTTGAGGCATCAACAACCGGACGGACAATATCCATTATTATCATCGCAGTATTGCTTTGCGCGCTGCAACCGGATTCGCTCTTTACTTCTACGCTGTATGTTCCTGCTTTTGTCACCGTGATGGTGCGTGTTGTTTCACCGTTTGACCAGCGGTATGCGCTGAAGCCGTCGCCTGCATCAAGAGTTACCGATTCGCCGCGTTTGATTGTTGCATTACGAAGGACGGGAGCTGTCATCGAAGCAAGTTGCTTTGTAACCGCAAGGAGTGATGATTGTCCGCTGCAACCGCCGTTTGTCTCAACAACCGTGATAGAACCGTTCGAGAAATTCGCATCCCATGTAACAAGTGCCGAATCATTGCGGCTTCCCGTCATCACAACATCGCTTGCACCGCGAACC
>JAEUSO010000085.1:0-8003 GCA_016788605.1 Candidatus Kapaibacterium sp.
ATGCCTTAAAACGTGAACTAAGAACCACGCCTATCGGTGCATTTGTCCTCACATCAGTACTTGAACTCCAATGGTGGACTTTGTCCTTGTAGATAATGTATTGCCCGTCATCTGTTATTATGCAATCATCGGGATGGGCATCTACATATCGCACGATACGGCTATGTTTAGATGTTACAATTTTCAATGTATCACGGTAAGCTATGATATTATACTTGTGGTATTGAAATCTAATTTCACGAAGAAGTTTGTCATGCGTCTTAGGGTTCTGTGCAATAACGTACCCATATCTCTCAATCGAGTCACTAACGGGATTGAAGGCATAACCAGCTTGCTGGAAATCAGGGGTACCGTACTCTATACCCGGATATACAAAAAGATGATTCGAATGATCAACATATTTTGCGATATTACCAAAAGGTGCGTCGGACAGTTTGGGAGCGGTTGCCTTAAAACTATAAAAGCCGTAAGGATTGGCGGTAGTATCAACATTACAACTGTACACATTCAATCCGACGGATACAAATGCCTTTTCTACTGTTGGATGAAGTAGTATTCTCCATGAGCTGTCCATATTACCCCTTATCACCGAAGTATCATTCCGGATATACCTATTTGTGTTTGGCTTTGTAGAATGAAGGGATGTTCGATAAAACCAAATACCACTTGGGGCGAGCACTGCAACCTTATCACCGCTATCTGTTGCTTCGACATCTATAAACCCTTTGGGTAATTCAGAACGCCATACAATTTCCTGTGCTTGGCTTAAACACATGGAACAAAGCGCGAATAGAATAATTACTACAATACTTCTTTTCATATAAGGTTGCGGGTATGTGGGTAATGCTCTACGGCAAACGTAGCAAAATTTTACTCAAAAATGTCCGAATTATTTGCCCGTGATTTCACGTGCCGGACACCGATTCTTGAAACATGCCTATTTTCACAGCGTTCATACCGCCGACATTTTGTTTTACTATCAGGAGAGTCACGTGAATGTGCTCGTTACCATCGGTGCCGTTGTTCTCGGCATTTTGCTGTTGTGGTTGTTCCACCGCCTGTTCTTCCGGCTCTTCGGGATTGTAATCGTACCCGAAGACAAAATCGGTCTTGTCACCAAGAAGTTCGTCCTCTTCGGAGCGCACAAGCAACTTCCCGACGGACGCATCATCGCTGTGAACGGCGAGGCGGGCTACCAGGCGCGTCCGCTTGCACCGGGTGTGTATTTCTGGATGTGGTTCTGGCAATACTCCATCAAGCTTGAACCCTTTACCGTCATTCCCGAAGGAAAAATCGGACTGATTGTGGCAAAGGACGGCGCGGAGTTGGAAACAGGTCGAATTCTTGCACGGCGCGTGGACTGCGACGCCTATCAGGATGCGGAAGGGTTTATTCGCAACGGCGGGCGCAAAGGTCGGCAAACGGCATACCTTACCGCAGGGACGTACCGCATCAACACCTACCTCTTCGATATCATCGTGTCGGACATGACGTACATCGGCGAAAACATGGTGGGGATTATCACCACGCTCGACGGCAATCCCATCGAGGAAGGTGCAATCGCCGGAAAACATGTGGACGGACATAACAATTTTCAGAATTCCGATGCCTTCTTGGATAAAGGCGGTAACAAAGGGTTGCAGCCGCAGGTTATCCTTGCCGGTTCGTACAACCTGAACCCGTGGTTTATCCAAGTCGAGGAAATCGAAATGACGGAAATCCCGATTGGTCATGTGGGCGTGGTTATCAGCTTTGTAGGTCAGGAAGGCGTGGACGTAAGCGGTACCGAATTCCGTCACGGCAATATCGTCTCGAAAGGACAAAAAGGCGTATGGGCTGAGCCGCTCGGTCCGGGTAAATATCCCGTGAACCGCTACATCCAGCGCATCGAACTTGTGCCCACAACCAACCTTGTGTTGAATTGGGCGCAAGCACGCACCGAGGCGCATCAACTTGATAAAAATCTCTCAACGATTACCGTGCGCAGCCGCGACGGATTCCCGTTCAATCTTGATGTCTCGCAAATCATCCACATCCCCTCGACCGAAGCACCCAAAGTGATTGCGCGCTTTGGCAACATGCTGAACCTTGTCACCCAAGTACTCGAGCCAACCATCGGAAACTACTTCCGTAACTCGGCGCAAGAGGCGGACGTGATTTCGTTCCTTAGTTCGCGGCGCGAGCGGCAGGACTCGGCGAAGCAACATATCAGCCGCGTGCTCGACCAATACAATGTCTATGCGGTGGATACACTGATAGGCGACATCGTGCCGCCGGAATCCCTGATGAAAACACTCACCGACCGTAAAATCGCCGAAGAGCAGAAAGTCACGTTCGAGACACAGCGTCAGGCGCAAGAAACACGGCAGAACTTAGAAAAGGAAACTGCGATTGCCGACATCCAAGGCGAGATTGTGAAAGCCGACCAAGGCGTGATGATTGCAAAGCGCATTGCCGACGCTTCGGTGGAAAAAGCAAACGGTGAAGCGCAAAGTGTAAAAATTGCTGCTAATGCAGAAGCACAACGGACTACCGTTGTTGCAGGTGCGGAGGCGGAGCGCACAAAACTGCTTGCCAACGCCGAAGCCGAAAAAGTACGCGCACTTGCTAATGCCGAAGCCGAGAAGATTACCGTTACCGGTAATGCAGAAGCCGAGAAGATTTTGGCGGTTGGTAAATCCAACGCCGAGGCATACCGCCTGCAAGTGGATTCGATGGGAGGCGAGAGTTTTGTCCGCTTGAAAATCACCGAGGCGATTGGCGCGAACAACATTAAGGTTATTCCCGATGTTCTTGTCAGCGGCGGCGGCGATTCCGCGTCGGGACCGCTTGCCGGATTGCTTGGTTTGAAACTGATGGAAGACATGGGCAAACGCGGCGACACCGCGCCGGGTGTATAACGCCGGATTCTGTCTGGTTGGTATTGATTTCTCTATATATCGCCCTGCTATGCGTGTTGTGTAGCGGGGCGGTGTGGTTGTGTGCGATGTGCCATGCTTTGGATATGTTCCGCTACGCAGGCGTGCAGCGAATAATATCATCTTTCACCGTCACGTTGTATGTCAGGTCTTTACTACCAATATAGCTGGTCAATTCGTCAATGGTCGGGTAGTCGCCCCTGCCGGTAAAATAGCGTGCGTCGTCAATCAGGATAACATGGCGGAGAGTGTTATACTTGAAGATGGCATCCAGTTCTTCATACACCGGACAGTCCGACGCTCCCTTTGCCGTAACGCCGTCGGAATAATGTCCATCAAGCCAAAACACTGTGCGTCCTGTAAGCCGCTGTGCAACCACGGGCATCGAGGTTGCGCTGTCGCCGATGACAATTTCCACATTGCGGTTATTGCGGAAACGCTGTTGTGCTTCGCGGGCAAGTTGCGGGCTCAATTCAATCGAAATCACATTGTCAAATGTCTTCATCTGCACTTCAACCATTTCGCCGAAGTATGTTCCGGTTTCGACTAACGTAGTGCACTGGTGTTGGTCTTTGTACGCGGCAATCGTTTGCTGTTTCACAATGTGCGGAGCAGGAAGGTCGGGCGACCACGTACCGTTGCTTGCAAGCCACTCGCGGTATTCTTGTTTGAAAAGGAATTTATTCCGCAACCGCAGCAACGAGTTCGGTATGTATTTTCTGATTTTCGATTTGATAAACTGTTTCATTCTATCTCGATAAAGTCATTGTTTGTTGAAACCGCACATACGTTCTGCGGCAAAGGTAACGGTGCGCTGAGCGGGCAAATATAGCGGTGCAGACACGGCGGTTGGCTATCTGCTGCCCATCGTTGCCGTAAGCCAATACACATCGTAGATAAAGAGAGTGATGCCGCCGTAGAAGAGAAGCAATCCCGCAACACCATAGAGAAGAATACGCATATCGGAGCGGTATCCGCTGAATGGACGCACAGTGAAGATATGCCGCAACACACGAAGAAAACCGCCGTCGCTAAAAATGTCGTCGGGCGAAAGCACCCTGCCCGAAATCGCACCGGAGCGGAGAATGGAGAGGATGCCCGCCGTTATCAGTATCAATGCAAGTATAATCATGCGAATTCCTAACAAATGATGATACAACAACGTCGGTGGCACACTCTTCGGGGCATCGTAACCTCCACATAATCTCAGCCCGATAGTAGCCCCGGTCTCAGCCCAATACTTTCGGAACTTTGAAGAAACTCTCGTTACGCTTGGGTGCGTTGGCAAGTGCTTCGGCAGTGCTCAGCGATGGCTTCGGCTCGTCCTCGCGGAAGACGTTCACGCTTTGCGTGATATGTGTAAGCGGCTCGACGTTATCAAGGTCTAATTTTTCTATTTCGCCCACGTAACCGAGTATTGTATCGAACTGCGCGACGAAGGTATCCATTTCATCATCGGTGAATTTCAATTTGGCAAGCGAGGCAATATATTCTACGGTTTCGCGCTGTATCATGGCGGTATGCATCCGGGAGTGTTGAGTATTCTTGCCGCGAAACTACGCAGTGTGCTGCAATCAATCCACAATGGCGGGCTATGGGTGTGCGTCAAGCGTGTTCTGTTGTATCTCACGGTTCTCATGATGGCAGATTCCCCGAAGCCAAAACCCACATGGCGCGAACGCACCGCCGCCCTTAAAAATCTCAAACCCCTGCTTGCTCTTATCTGGCGCACCAGCCCTCCCTTAGTGGTTGCCATGTTCGCACTGCGATTGCTGCGGTCGCTGTATCCGCTTGTCAGTTTGTATATCGGTAAATTGATCATTGACAGTATAGTGAATGCGGTGCAACACGGCGACTCGACCGATGCGGTGTGGGAGTACGTTGCGCTTGAATGCGGCATCACCATCGTTTGGGCAATCGCCGCGCGGCTGCGCGATGTGGTGGACGCGCTTCTTGGCGACCGCTTTGCCAACGAGACATCGGTGCGTATCATGCAGCACGCCGCTTCGCTAGATTTGGTGATGTTCGAGGACGCGACGTTCTATGATAAGTTAGAGCGTGCCCGCCGGCAAACATGGGGGCGCGTGGGACTGATGAGCGATGCACTGAACCAGATTCAGGATGTCCTTACCATTATCTCGCTTGCAGCCGGACTTATGAGCTTCAACCCGTGGTTTTTCGTGCTGATTATTATCGCGCTCATCCCCTCGGTTTGGAATGAAATCCGGTTCAGCGGCGAGGCATACTCGCTTGCATACCAATGGACACCCGAACGCCGGAAGATTGACTACTACCGCTTCATCGGTGCAAGCGACGAAACCGCAAAGGAAGTGAAAATCTTCGGACTCGCTCCGTTTATCATCGAGCGGTTTCGCGTTCTCTCGGTTGAGTATTACAATGCCAACCGACGGCTTGCAATCCGGCGTGCTGCGTGGAGTACCGCGCTGGGCGCAATCAGCACGCTGTCATACTACTCCGCCTATATCCTGATTATCATGCAAGTGCTTGGCGGGGCAATCTCGCTTGGCTCGCTGACATTTCTCACCGGCTCGTTCTCGAACGTGCAAGGGTTGATGCAAAGCATCTTCTCGCGCTTCAGTTCCATAGCGGGTGACGCGCTGTACTTGAACGACCTCTTTAGTTTCTTCGAGCTTACGCCGCAGATAACATCGCCTGCAACGCCCCATCCGTTTCCCAATCCCGTCCGCGAGGGCTTCCGTTTCGAGGGTGTGGGTTTCCGCTATCATAACAGCGAGCGATGGGCGGTGCGGAATCTGACGTTCACTCTTGGCGCCGGCGAAAAACTTGCGCTTGTGGGCGAGAACGGCGCGGGAAAAACAACACTCGTCAAATTGCTTGCACGGCTCTACGACCCCACCGAAGGGCGCATCCTGCTTGACGGCATTGACCTGCGGGACTACGATGTGGAGCAACTCCGCAGCAACATCGGCGTAATTTTTCAGGACTTTGTGAAATACCAAATGACGGTGCGCGAGAACATCGGCATCGGGCGGATAGACGAAACGGCAAACGAGTCGGCAATCCGGCACGCCGCCGAAAAAAGCCGCGCCGCCGAGGTCGTGGAACGGTTGGACCATGGCTATGAACAGATGATTGGTCGGCGATTTGGAACAGGCACGGAACTCTCGGGCGGTGAGTGGCAAAAGATAGCCCTTGCCCGTGCATACCTGCGCTCTGCACAATTACTCATCCTTGATGAACCCACCGCCGCACTCGATGCCCGCGCCGAGTATGAAATCTTCAAACGCTTCACAGAGTTAACAGCGGGCAAAAGCGCGGTACTTATCTCGCACCGTTTCTCCACCGTCCGTATGGCAGACCGCATCCTTGTTCTCGACCGGGGTGAGCAGCGAGAACTCGGCTCGCACGAGGAACTCCTTGGCAAAGGCGGACTCTATGCCGAACTCTTCTCGCTGCAAGCGGCGGGGTATAAGTAGGGAGTAGCATTTGGTGCTGTAACTAATCCGTATGACTCTTGCTCTTTTGCGGTAGCGTGCGTTCTCATCATTACCTCTTTATCCGACATGAATACAATTTTGATTCCCGTGCTGTTTGTGGCAATCTCGATGCAGCTTTGCGCCCAGACACCGCTCACGATAAAATCGGTCAACATCTTCAAGAACGGAACATGCCTTTTTACAAAAGAAGGGACGGTTTCTGTGAAAAACGGTGCGGTGCGTCTTCCCGTTCCGCCCGCCATCAACAGCACATATTGGCTTGCCACGCCAAACGAGAAACTTATCAAGTCGGTGGTGTACGGCTACGACACTTTGAAGGTGCAGCGTGCCGTTACCGACATCAACGAGTTGCTTCAGTTGAACATTGGCAAGCGCATCAGCTTCGAGGTGTCGCGCAATTACGGAAGCGGATTGACAACGCGCACGTTTAGCGGTACTCTGCTCGGCGCACAGCCCACAACGGGACTCTTCAAGATGCGTGATGAAACAGGCATCCATTATATGCCGATCGCCTCCTTGAAGGAAGGGAACTTCAGTATCGAGAATGCAGTGGATATGCAGAGTTCCGATAGCATCAGCCGCTATGCTGTTATCACGCCCGTGCGCCAGCTTTCCGAAATGACAATTCAGGAAACGTCCATGCAAAGTAATGTGCAGTGGATACCGTCGTACTTCATCCGCCTCGGGAAGTCCAACTCCGCCCGTATTGAGATGAAGGCGCTCATCGAGAACTTCTCGGACGAGAACATTCGCAACGCCGATGCAGAGATTATAGTGGGAGTGCCGCAACTCGCCGCAGGCATGAATCCCGATCCCGCAACGACGCTTGCCTATACAACACAAAACAGTGGCTTTGCTCTTACTCCGAGTGGATATTTGCGATCCAATTTTGGCGCATCATACGGTAACACCATCGGCGGTTCACGTACTACTGATACCCAAGTGCGTATGGATGGTAATGATAACAACACATATAATACCGAGATGTATGATGCTGACGGCGAGCAAAGCAATGGAATCTACGTGTACAAACTCGGTGCTGTCAGCGTTGAAAAAATGACGAAGGCAAGTTATCCTGTGTTTGCGTCGAGCGTGGAATACCGCGACCTCCATGAATGCGAGATACCCGATGCGACTAACTTTTCCGCCACCCGCATTGCCGACGGACGCGAAGGTATATACGATGTGTACCGCTCGATTGAACTAAAGAACATAACAGCGTATCCGCTGACCACCGCAGGTGTGATGGTCACCGATGAGAACGGACGGTTTATTGCACAGGAGACACTCAAGTACATACCCAAGAACGGGAAAGGTTTAATCCGCTTGCAGAAGGCGATTAACGTCTCGCTGAAATGCTCGGAGGAGGAAGTGCAGCGCACCGAGAATGTGAAACGGATTGGCAAGGTGAATTTCAGCAAGGTTCGTATCCGAGGTACAATCGTTATTGAAAATTTTGATAACAAGGACGTTGCGATTACAGTAAAGAAGAATGCAACGGGAATAGTTGTGCAAACAGGCGGCGGCAAGGCGAACAGGCGCAGCGCGGCGGGCGGAATGAACCCGAATAGTGTGATTACGTATGATGTGAACATTGCAAAGGACG
>JAEUSO010000085.1:8013-11452 GCA_016788605.1 Candidatus Kapaibacterium sp.
GTATATAATGGAAAAAATCCGACAGGTGTTGTGTTTCCAAAGTCAGGCGTATACAAAGTGAGTTTGAGTCTGCTGGACCAGTGCAGTTCTGATGCAATAGATTACCTAACGCAACCTTTTCTCACACTCCACAAACTGAGGGTGGTTTGCAGGGCATACTCATCAGGAAGAAGGTGCGTGGCGGAGTAGAGCGTTGTGCTTTCCGCCATAGCAACACACAGGCGGATGACGACGGTGAAACAAGAATCACACACGGCTGTTGATAGGGATAATGACATTCTTATACACAGTAACTTTGCATACCATGAAAACACATCCTCTTGTACGCACCGTCGTACGCTCCGTCACATTCAGTATTCTTTGTGCGTGGCTCGTATCATGCAGCAACACAACCGCGCCGTTTGTGACGGTGGCACCGCCTCCAACCGACAACACCAAACCGCTGAACGCTGTAGCTGCACTACGCGGCGGCGCATGGTATGTCGAGTCGCTCCGTAATGGCAGCGCGTCATATCCCGCAGTGCGCTCGATGCAACTTTTCCGCGAGCCGTCCATCAGTTTTCGCGATTCATCGGCGGGCGGCAACAGCTCGTGTAATGGTTTTGGCGGCGAGCTTCGCGTTTGGGGCAGCGACTCACTCACAGTACGGAATATCGCTGCAACCCAGATTGCGTGCAGCGACCCGAGCGGAATGTTTGAGAACGCATTCTTCGATGCACTCGAGCAAACAGTACGATACACTTTTCCCTCGGTAACCGCGCTGGTATTGCATACGGCAAGCGGCGGCGAAATCCGGTTCTCGCGCAATCTCACCTCCGATACGTCGTTTGCCGCTCAGATGGTGAACATGACGGTGATTGACTATATCAACCATCCCTACACTATGCAAAACCCTGCGTTTATTCTCGGCGACACCATGTATGCAGAAGTTGCATTCAGCGGATGCAGGGCGCAACACACGTTCTCGTTATTCATCAACAACAGTTACGGTGCGGATGATAATGTTGATATGCTCTATGGTGATTTGATACATCACGACGATGAGGCATGTCAGGCATATTTCACGCGCCGCCTTGCGATTGACCTCAGCCCTGTGAAGAAGTTTTGGCAAAACCGCACCGGCAAGCAACATGGAACGATATATCTAAACTTGCCTGCGCGAGTAAGCGGTGGCAAGCCGCTTCCGTATAGTTTTTAAGTTGGAATACCTATCAGCGCGTAACAACAAACCGCGCTACAAGCGGTGCGGCAACGCCCGTGCGGAGAAGCCGGATCGTATATGCTCCGGCGTTGAGTTGCGAGCAGTCAATATGCACTGATTCACCATCTGCAACGCCGCATCCCGCCTGATTTCCCAACTCATCGTACATCGTATAACCGTCGCCGGTTTTTGTACCGCGAAGGGTGCAATGCTGTGCGACGGGATTCGGCAGTATGCGAAGAGACGTTTCGTTATCCGATGCGCCTTCGACTGTGGTAACACATCCGCCCAAACGCATGTAATCGGATATGACAGAACTATTCTTCACCGAGTGGCGGTGCGTCAATAAAAACTCTTTCGACCATCCATCCTTAATTCCTGTAAACGTGCCGTTGCTTGTCATATCCATTTTGGGATAGAGCTTCGGCGGCGACACACTGAAATCACCGTTGCCCGGACCCCATTCCCACGCAAGTAATCCGATTGAGTGACGCGCACATTCGTCGAGCAGCACGCGATACATCGGGTCGTCGGTTGTCAGGTCGCTCAGGTATATTCCTGTGAACTCGCCCACAATAAGCGGCACGTTCAGCCGGACGGATTCGGCGAGTTTCTCGACCATCACGGGAAGCGGATTCGCAACGTATTTTGGGTCCCAATACGCATGAAGCGAGAACATCAGGTTGCCCTTGGGGTCGCCGATGGTAAGTGCGCGAAACGTACGGAAAATCCGCTCGATGTCCTGCCCGCAGTTGGTGGCATCAATTACAAGCGGGGCATTAAACCCGTTGATGCGGAACATGCTGATAATCGCGCCGTAGCGTGTGCGGTATTCATCGTCGGAAACCATGTCGTCGTAGCTGCCCGCCTCATTGGCAATGTTCAGCAGCATACGCGTCTGATACTTCCGCAGCACCTGCATCACATCGGCACGTTGCCAAAAGTCCTGCACAATACCCAACTTGCTCCAGTTGCAGGTGGCGTCATGTAACTCAAGCATGGGAATCATCTTTTCTTTCAGGCAGGCGGCAATCACGCGCTCCATAGCTGCGGCATCTGCTCCGGGAATATCGCTGCGCCAGACGATACGCACACAGTTTGCGCCCGTCTTTGCAATCTCGGCAAATGTTCCGATACCAAAATCATTTGCGTCATACACATTCATTTTATTCACGCCGCGCAGAACAACGGTATCACCGCATGGCGTAAGCAAATAGCGTCCTTGCACGCGGAGCGTCTGTGCGTGTGATTGTGTTGTCATCAGGAGCGTACTCCCAACCAAAAGTGTGATACACAACAACGTCCTGAACCTGAACATATCATCAATTCCTCTCTCCGCTGATATTGAATGTGAAACCATGAGGCAGTACGGGGAAAATACGCTGAAACAGAACGATGGTGTTCGCAAATCCATATGTGCCGAACTCATACCCGGTGTGTTGTAATGCACGACGAACACAATGAAATAGATAGAATCGAAACAAACGAGAATGCGCCCACAGTATGCTTGCATGTTCTGACTATTTTTGAATAGAAAACACATCTCGTTTCAGCATATTCCTGAACGACAGGTCTTACCCCTCATCTCATCGCTATGTCCGATAGATTTCTCAGTGCCGAATGGCGAAAACTGGCAATGGCAAATTATGCTATAGATCGCAGCATCTTAACCCCGCTCGTACCCCCCCCATACCGAACTTGACCTGTGGAATAACACCTGCTATGTCAGCATTGTCGGATTCATGTTTATGAACACGGCAATCAAAGGTATCAAGATTCCTTTCCATGTCAATTTCGAGGAAGTAAATCTGCGTTTTTATGTCCGTTGCAACGACGGGGGCGAGTGGAAACGCGGCGTGGTTTTCGTGAAGGAAATCGTACCCAAACCAGCTTTGACATTTGTGGCAAACACAGTGTATGGCGAACATTACGAGACAATGCCGATGAAGCACCGGTGGGATGTGTCGGCTGACCGCATCACAGTGGAATATCAATGGAAAAAGAGAGTTTGGAACACATTCCGAATTGATGCTGATGCTACTGTACAGAGTATCCTGCCCGGATCGGAAGAGGAATTTATTACAGAGCATTATTGGGGATATACAAAGCTTACCGACAACAGGACATCGGAGTATGGGGTTGAACACCCCCGGTGGAGTACATATCCTGTCCATGATTATCATATAGACGTGGACTTTGGAAGCGTCTATGGTAATGAGTTCGACTTTCTTCGCAATG
>JAEUSO010000086.1 GCA_016788605.1 Candidatus Kapaibacterium sp.
AATCTTGATCTCTACCCCGAAAACAGCGAGTATGTTCTTCGCGGTGAGCAGGTATTGGTGAATAAGCATACCATACCTGTTTCAAAATTGCTTGTGAATTGGGATCAGACCATGCGCGTTGTAAAGTTTGATATTGGTCGGCAACATACGTTTGAGGTGAATGATACAGCGTTCGGATTCCGCATTCTTAAATTCACACAACCTATGATGCCGGGCGATTCAATCCGTGTGACGTTTGAGTTCGCACACGATAATAAAGGATTCAAACAAGGCGGCATTGATGAAGCTATCATGCCCAACGGCACATTCCTGAATAGCAGCATCTGCCCGACCTACGGGTACAACGAGGGCATTGAAATCAGCAGTGATGAGGACAGGAAGAAGAACGGTTTAGGGAAGAAGTCGCGTATGACCTCGCTCAATGATCCGCGTGGTTTAATGAGCAGTTACATTGCCACCGATGCCGATGGAATCACATTCGAAGCGACACTCTCAACCGCACCCGACCAGATTGCACTTGCTCCGGGCTATCTACAGCGCGAATGGCGGGCTGTCTCGTCGCGGAAAGAGTTTGGTGAACGTCGTTACTTCCACTACAAAATGGATGCGCCGATTTGGAATTTCTATTCGTTCCTTAGCGGACGTTACGCCGTAACGAAGGATACATGGAAGAATCCCGACGGTTCGGGTAAGGATGTGGCATTGGAGATTTATCATCTGCCGGAACATGCGTACAACCTGCCTCGCTTTATGGAGGCGGCAAAGCGCGGGCTTGACTATTATACTAAGAATTTCAGTCCTTATCAACACCGCCAATATCGTGTTATCGAATTTCCCCGATATGCCGGATTTGCACAGGCGTTTCCGAATACAATACCATTCAGTGAAGCAATCGAGTTCATTGCACGTGAAGAACAAGACCCCGAAAAGATTGACCAGGGATTCTTTGTCAATGCACACGAACTCGGACATCAATGGTGGGCGCACCAAGTGCTTGGCTCGGAGCAGCAGGGAAGCACATTGCTCTCGGAATCGCTTGCCGAATACTCCGCGCTCCGCGTGATGGAGAAGAAATACGGTGTGGACATGATGCAGAAGTTCTTACGTACCGAAGTGGACGGTTACTTGCGCGGACGTGCGTTTGAATCGAAAGCGGAACAACCCATTATGTTAAACGAGAATCAACAGTACATTCACTATAACAAAGGGTCGTTGGTCTTTTACGCACTTGCAGATTATATAGGCGAAGCAACATTGAACGCCGCACTCGCGGAGTTTATTCGCACATGGCAATACAAATCCGCTCCATATCCAACGTCACGCGACTTGGTTGCCACTCTTCGCAAACATACACCTGATTCGCTGCAAACGGTTGTGACAGATTTGTTCGAGAAGATTACACTCTTCGATAATAATATCCGTGAAGTAAAAGCAAAGAAAAACGGCTCGGCGTGGAATGTGACGATTGACATAACAGCGAAAAAATTCCATGCTGATTCAGTCGGAATGCAGAAGCCGGCACTACTTGGTGATTACATTGATGTCGGTGTGTTTGCAAAAAATCCAAATGGCGGCAAACTGCTTGGTAAGCCGCTTTATTTCAAAAAACATAAACTGACAAACGAGAAAACGACGATTACAGTATCTGTACCCGAAGAGCCGGCTAAGGCGGGAATTGACCCGTACTCGAAGCTTATTGACCGCGAGCCGGACGATAATATCAAGAGTATTGAGATAGAGTAAATACGTCCCCCGGCGGTACTCCACTGTCGGGGGATTGTTATCTTCGCCCATGGCTACATTATCCGCGTATTACCATGCCGTTCGGGCATTCTCATTTCCTGCATCGGTTGTGCCGGCATTGCTTGGCGTGAGTGCATCATCAATCATTCATAGAGATGATGCTCAATTCTCCTTTTCACTCATACACGCAATCCTTACGCTTGCAGGATGTATTGCCATTCATTCGGTAAGCAATCTCGCCAACGATTATTTCGATTACAAATCCGGGTTAGATAGCGCGGAGAATTTTGGTATGAAAAACCCGCTCGTGAACGGCTCTCTCTCGGTACGGGAACTGCTTGGTGAAATCATTCTCCTTTTTACGATTGCCCTCAGTATCGGTGTCTACTTTGTGATTGTGGTCGGGCTGCCGATTCTCTGGCTTGTGATGTTCGGAACTCTCTCGGCGTTCGGCTATACGATGCCGCCGTTGAAGTTGAAATACCGTGGCTTGGGTGATATTCAAGTTGCAGTGTCATTTGGAATGTTAATGTGCTTCGGCGCGTACCTTGTGCAGGCACATTCATGCATGACGTTGCATTCTGCCATTGCTGTGATAATTCTCGCATTGCCGCAATGCTTGCATATCATAGCCATACTTCATGCGAATAATCATCGTGATAGAGTAAGCGACTCGCGGCATGGTGTGCGTACACTTGCATCACGCCTGACAAATAGCCAATCAATACGATTCCAATACATCATGGTCTATGGAAGTTATGGTGTACTCATCGTTGTTTGGATTGCTTCATTGATGAACATCATAGATGCTCTGCCCGTCACAGTGCTGCTCCCGTTACTCTCATTACCGCTTGCATTCCGTGTTGCAACGAATATCACACGAAGCGAGATGCCCGGCACTCCCGCCTACAAACTCTTGGTTGCCCAAGCGGCTCGATTGCAGCTTGTAAGCGGACTTTTCTTGATTATCGGTTTGCTTCTTTCGTTGCGGTTATAGCACCACATAACGGCGGCTACGCGCCAACGCGGCGGACGGTATTCACAAGATTGCCAAGCATTTCGATTTCACATTCCACCACATCGCCGTCTTTCAGCCACAGCGGGGGATTATATACTTTGCTGCCATTCAATTCAAGGAAGCATCCCGTTCCGCATGTGCCCGAGCCGATGACATCGCCCGGATAGAGCGTTACGCCGTAGCTGGCGCGCTCGATAATTTGAGCAAACGTCCATGTCATATCAGCAACGTTCCCAAGCGACACATCGTTACCGTTCAACCGTGTTGTCATCTTCAAATCGTATTTCTCACCATGCGGAGTTTCAATACGGCGGCTTGCAAGTTCATCACGTGTGACGAGCACCGGACCGAGCGAGGTTGCAAAGTCCTTACCCTTTGCCGGACCAAGATTCAATTTCATCTCGTGCATTTGCATAGCCCGTGCACTCCAATCATTCATCACAAAATAACCTGCAATGTGGTCGTCCGCGTTTGCCGCGCTTATGTTGCGTCCTTCTTTGCCAATCACGATTGCACATTCCAACTCGAAATCCAGTTGGTCAAGGTGCATATCTTGAACATCAACAACACCCGGACCGGTAACAGCATTATGATTGGTGAAATAGAAGATGGGAATCTCATCGAACTCCGGTATCATGTCAAGACCGCGATTGCGCCGTGCCGATTCCACGTGTTGGCGGAACGCATACCCGTCGCGCATGGATGTCGGGCGCGGCACCGGTGAACGCAAAACATCGTTTGTGTACGTAACGCTGATTGATGAAACATCGTTTGAAGCAGCCCAATCGGCGGTGCGCCGTGCGTCGCTCATACCCGCGTCGCCCAATCGCAGAAATGCCACCATATCGTCCGGTAAGTACCCAAGTTGCATACCGCCATGAGCGGATGCGTGCTGATGCGCCATCGCCATATCCACGATGGAATTTCCGATGACAATGCCTGTGCGAACCGAATGACCTGATTGATAGCTGACGAGTTTCATGCGTGATTGATAGTGTTGTTATGAGGTATGAGTTGAGAGTTTATTGACGTGTTGTGTTTGTCTATAACACTACACATAGAACATCGGATACTTCGCAGGATTGACTTCGTGCATCATGCGGTATGCTGCATCGAAAATGTGCTCCGCTTCCGGCTTACTCCAATAGTTGCCGTCTGTGCCATAAGCGGGGCGGTGTGGCTTGGCTGCAAGCGCTTTCGGTGCAGAGTCAAGATGGGTGTAACCGCCATCGCGGTCAAGGACGTTCTGCATCATAAATGCGGTTGTGCCACCCGGAACATCTTCATCAACAAAGAGGACGCGGTTCGTTTTGCGGAGCGATGCTGCAATGATACCGTGAATGTCGAACGGCAGAAGTGTTTGCACATCAATAATCTCGATACTGATTCCGCATTCAGCAAGCATGTCAGCCGCTTTTTGTGCCACGCGACACGTTGCTCCATACGTGACAAGCGTCATGTCCGACCCTTCGCGCATAATATCCGGCACGCCGAGCTCGAGCGTGTGCTGACCGATATTCTCCGGCATTGTTTCCTTCAGGCGATAACCGTTCAGAACTTCAACAATGATTGCCGGTTCGTCGCTGCGAAGAAGCGTGTTGTAAAACGATGCCGCCCGCGTCATATCTCGCGGAACGCACACATACATGCCGCGAACAAGATTGATGATGCCCGCCATCGGAGAGCCGCTGTGCCACACGCCTTCCAACCTGTGACCGCGTGTGCGGACAATGACCGGAGCTTTCTGCCCGCCTTTTGTGCGCCATTGTACAGTGGCAAGGTCGTCGCTCATCAGTTGCAGGGAGTAGAGGATATAGTCGAGGTATTGCATCTCGCAGATGGGGCGGAGTCCGCGCATCGCCATTCCAATTGCCTGTCCGAGAATTGTTACTTCGCGGATGCCTGTGTCGCTCACGCGAAGCGCACCGTACTTGGCTTGCATTCCGCTAAATCCTTGATTCACATCGCCAAGCTGACCTACGTCTTCGCCAAAGGCAATAACGCGAGGGTCGTTGCCAAGCCAATAGTCAAATGTGGCGTTCAGCACTTCAAACCCGACTTTAACCTGCGATGATGCAGTGATGACGGGTTCAACAGTTTTAATTCGCGCCGCCGATTCATCCGATGTGCTGTGCAGATTTGAAGAGTACCGTTCTTCTTGCAGGGCATTAATTGCATCGCGGTATTCGATAAGTGTGCGTGCGGCGGGCAGGTTTTCGCTGCGAACCGTCATCAGCACTTTATGAATCGCCGTGAAGTAATCGGCGCGGAACGGCTCGCGGATGGCAAGCAATTCGTTCTTGATTGCGGTGAGTTCCGCAGCATTCGCCGACTGTGCAATCATTGTATCCAATATCCCGCCGATATGCGCTATTTCGCTGCGGATGGGTGTGATGTACGAATCCCATGCACGTTGCTTTGATTCCTTCACATAGTCGCTTGCTTGCGCTTCGATTGCGTCAAGCTCGGCTACGGTTGATAAACCGTTTTCAAGAATCCATCCGCGCATTTTTTGCAAGCAGTCGCAATCGCTTTCCCATTGCAATCGCTCTTTGGATTTATACCGCTCGTGCGAACCGGAGGTTGAGTGACCCTGCGGCTGCGTTACTTCGATGACGTGAACAATAGCAGGGAATCCTTCGGTGCGGATTTTCTCCGCCGCTTTCATGTAGGTCTCGACAAGGGCAGGATAATCCCACCCCTTCACAACATAAATATCATATCCCTGTGTGTCGCCGTCCTTGCGTTGAAACCCGCTTAAAATCTCGCTCAAGTTCCCTTTGGTATTCTGGAACTCGTTGGGAACGGAGATGCCGTAGCCGTCGTCCCAAATGGAAATCAACGCGGGTGATTTTAACACACCGATTGCATTAACCGATTCCCAGAACATTCCTTCGGCGCAACTCGCATTGCCAATCGTACCGAAAGCAATCTCGCGTCCGTTGTTCGAGAAACCAGTCAGTGATTTCAGTTCGTCGAGGTCGCGGTAAAGCCGCGAGGCATAGGCAAGACCGACCAAGCGCGGCATTTGCGAGCCGGTGGGCGAAACATCCGCCGATGAATTAGCCATGTCGGTCATACGCTTCCACGAGCCGTCGCTATTCAAAGTGCGCGTACCGAAGTGCCCGTTCATGGAACGACCAGCCGACGATGGCTCGGCGGAAACATCGGGAATAGCATACAACTGCGCGAAAAACTCCTGAACATTCAAAACACCTTTGGCAAACATGAAGGTTTGATCGCGGTAGTAGCCCGACCGTATATCACCATTCTGGAAGGCGCGTGCCATTGCAAGCTGTGGGACTTCCTTGCCGTCTCCGAATATCCCGAATTTGGCTTTGCCTGAAAGAACTTCGCGTCTGCCGAGCAAACTTGCGTGACGGCTTTCCCATGCGATTCGGTAATCACGCAGGACGGATTCTTTGTCGGCGACCAATGCACTGACATATCCATTCGGCTGAACCGTTGCGGTAGGCGACTTTTTCGATTGAACTGATGATGCTGATGTTGAGGTTGATTTCACTATATGGCGAATTATGGTGACCGGATAACGGGGGCGAAAATACGAAACACGGCAGAGGTAGCGGGAACTGCACGGTTGCACCTCACTTCATAGTTACAAACATGGGTATTCTGGAAGATGCGACGGATTCTATACTATATTGCCCGTAAAAAAATACTGTGTTACCTTTTTTGTGCCGTCGCGTTATTGCGGTTACGCAAGGGGAGTAAAATCATATCTCATACAACATGACTTTATATAAAGAAAACACAAGTAGAATACTACTGACCCTTTTATTGTTGAGCTTCACACCAATTATTGCATTTGGACTGGACTTCAATCATACCGATTGGGATAACCTTACTGACGAGCAGAAGAAATCCGTCAAGAAAATCACAGTCATGGAATCGAATAACGCCTACGCGCAAGCACGGTATAAACGCTTGATGCTACCTGATTCGATGAATGAGCCGCTTATGAAAGGGCTTCGTGCGTACACCCAAGCAAAACAACCGTTGTTTTCTTCGCTGAAAGACACGGCATTGATGAAGCACGTGGCAGGTTGGATCGCTTCCTCGGTGCGGCATGACGGACGCGAAACGAAACGGGCGGTGACATCGCTCACACAATTGCTTGACGGTTACTTCAACGGCGAGGTAACGGCGCGATGTCAGGATTTATCACAGCTCTATGCAAACATCATGATGTCGTTGGGCTATGTAGCGCGAGTGATTTACGTGAACAAACCCGATGCCGACTACGGTACGCTCGGAAGCGGTCATGTGTTAACCGAAGTATGGTCGAACCATCTTCATAAATGGGTGATGGTTGATCCGCAATTCGGCATCATGGTGCAAGCCAATAATTTACTTTTGAACTACTACGAGTTCGTGTTTGCCATGAGAAACACCCCCGATATGATAACCTGCCTTCCCTTGCAGGAATTGTTTAAGCCCGCATCACAGATTCCACGCTACCAAAGCACAGAGATGTTTATGAAATTCGTGAGCGTCTATAATGGAACGATGTATGTGCAGATGAAACGTAACATTGGAAATATGGTGGTCTATAAACTGGTGCTTTCGCTTGATATCACACCCAAACAATACATGACGTTTCAGGGGTTGCCGCTTGATAATGCGATGTTCACCCACCACTATGATGATCTGTATTTCGATGTCAATCACGTGATGTTGTTTTTCTCGTATGTGAATCCCATTAACTGGGCGATGTTCAACAATGATACAATCAATACCTCGGAAGGGTATGCCAACGCAATGCCCGATTTTGCAGCGAAGCCACAGTATAAAATCAATGTTGCCGCCACTATGCCGTGGATAAAGCACATCCTTATCCGCATCAATACAACCGCCATGCAATTAGTGAAACCCGACGGTGTGATGGATGTCAATCTGAAAGACGGGGTAAATTACATCGAGGCAATTCCGGTGAACGAGGCGGGAATTGCAGGCGCAACAACTAAACTGAAGATATTCTACGGTACAGACCATGAGTATAAGGTCTATCTGCACACCGTTACAACAGGCGGAAAGTAGGGGGGGAGAGTACGGGAAGTTTCATCGCATACCATAGCGTTCTGATGAGCATATCTTAACAACACCCAGATTCAGCACTCATACCCGAATAGTTTGCTCGTTGTAATACGTATACTACTACTTTATATATGTGCTACCTGCCATGACGTATTTATCAAACTCTTGATCCGAACCATAAAAAATTTTCATCTTAGTTATGAGTCCTGCAATTCCCAGTTTATTGAGCGGGGTGGCTACAACAGTATTAATACTGGGCTTGAGTAAAATCGGCAAGTCGTCATCAAACGAAGTGATAACACTGGATTCCGTATCGTTAAGCGAAAGTGCAATAGATTTAATCCACGGCATCGTCTGCTCAAAATGAACAGTGTATTCTGGTTTCGCTGCAAAACGCCTCAAAGCTTGCTGATGTTCTTGCAGAGTATGTGGCTTTGTGAATACTTCCGTTTGTTGTTCCGGATGATTGATATAGGAGAAAAACAACATGACTCGGTTCACATCAAAGTACAAGTCCTCGTATGAGGTTGTGAACATGGTGTTATCAATCGGCAACCCCTGGAATGTAAGGTATTGATCATGATTTCTTAGTCCCAGTATCATAGTGTAGAGTACTGTCCCATGTTTGAGCATCTGCATTTGAATCGAACCATTGTATGATCGAATAAAGTTTTTGTACCATGCCGGCAGAGTATCGCCCGTCATGGCTTTTGTAAGCCCTGTGATGGTAGAAAGACGCTGTACGCGCATATCATCAGTCCGGGTAAGTATTGCATACGTATTCAGGAACGTGTCTTTATTCTTACATACTACGCCAAACTGAGGATCAATCATTATCCACGCTCGTACATCGTTCGACCAAACTTCCGTTACCACATGACCGCTGCCTGCCATACCATACGCTGCATCGCGCGTTTGTATTGCAACTGGTCGTGATACATGACCGAATGCAACCAATACATCCGATAGTAGTTGTGCCATATCCTGACAACGGAGTGTTTGTAAGCCGCTCTCGGACAGACGTAACAAATCGAGGTGATTGAATGATTGCGGCGGTTGAATTCCCCCGTTATGCCGCATAATGGAATGAAACCATGCCGCAATGCGGAATATCTGTTGGGTATCGCGCATTCCTTTCATGGCAACCTTGGACGAAACATACTCCCGCACCTGAACAAGTTCTGGGGCTGATACATCAGGTGCCAATACAAGCCGCTTATACTTTGAACTGACATAGTAATTGTTTGATTCAAGAATTTTTATCTTTTTTACATCGTTTTGACTCAGCAGTGTTGCTGTGGCGAGAAACACAATCAACACTGTAAAACATGAAGAACGTAGGGCAATAAAACGACTCATAGTTTTCAAACATTAAAATTCAACATCGTTGAGGAGTACATTTATCCATAATTACAGACACACACGTATGCAAATAAACACAATTAAATCTGAATATCTGTACTATCGTGAAAAGATTCGTCATTAATATATGATGCATACTGGTGGATATATATAATGCACCGCACCATTCTGCTCCGCCATGCGCCGCCACCTGCCGGAAAGCGCAGTCCGCCGCTGCTCGTGCGTTCTTGCGTTATGCTTCTAAAAAATACCGTTTGTAGAATTTACATCAGATGCTAAGTTGCGGGAGTGTAAATGATTAACTGCTGTAATCCTAACATTATTCTAGAATGCTATGCTCACATTTAGTCCGATCAGATGTTTCAATTACCCAACAAAATACAGAGAAGGCGGAGTGGGGTGTGGCTGTCAGGAGTAGCACATGACAGGGCGAAAAATGAGGAAGCTGGTAAGAAATTATGCCCTCAATGCTGCCAAGTATGTTGAGTGCAAAAATCAAAGCAAGCAAAATGGGTAAGTATTATGATACCGCAGGTTCAAGTATCAAGTGCGATAGGAAGTACACAGAGTACGACAGGAAATCACAAGAAAGAAAGATGATAAATGATAAGCATACCACTCGCTATTCTTATAGTAATCTTTGGTTTTGGTGGATTTATCTATGTACTACTCATCATGTCAGGGATTCGTATAAAACTGAGACAAAACCCCGATAATGAGGAGTTAGCCGAAAAATATAAACATTGGAAAGCAAGATATTATGGATGCTTTATAATGATATGTATTCTTATATATATAGCAAACTACCTTGAAAGAAATGGTTTGTAGAAAATTGTTGTTTTCAGCCCGGGCAGGTGCTACACCTGACCATGAAATATAAAGCAGTCAAGAGTAGTGCTTGACAGAGCGATCGAGCCAATAAAACCATTTACCCCAAATTCTCCATGGTAAAAAAGCTATTGTTAATTGTTACATTTATAGTGTATTTATCGGGCTGTTCATCGCTACAGAATATGAGTATGAACGAGGTTAAGTGGCTTGATATATCCGTAACTATACCGGGTGACTCTGTTCTGAAGTATGGTGGTGTGCAAGTTTTTGGACCAGATCATGGTGTTCAGTTTGTATTGCGTGATAGTACATACTATCTCGGTAATAGTTATGGTGGTATAGTATTCATTTTTGATTGTTCAATACCTAACTCTATAGACGTAGATATTGCTTCATATCCTCGTTCTAAAATTAAATTCATAGAAAAATTTACATCGCTTGATATTCATGTTCAAAGGTCTGCATGGGATGAGAAGATAGACGGCGAAATAGATGAGTCCGGCTATGATTCTACTATTGGGTATTGGCGGCTGGTAGTTACACCAACCTATATTGTGTATGGGTATTCTATGGTCAAGAATAATGAAAAACGTGTCATAGCAGACGCAATGGTAGAATCTATCAAGTCGAGTATTAGGAGTAGCAAGTTATTGCCCCGTGAACGAAATCCATGAAGATTTGTCAAAATGTTGAGAGGAAATTAAATTCAGTCCGGGCAGGTGATACACCTGCTCAAGAAACTGTCAAGTGTAGCACTTGAGAGGATGAAAATTGCTTGATTCAGGCAAGATACCATCATTGCCTCCGTTTATGTTTTGGCAGTATTCTACAGATGAACATAATAAAAAAAATAGTGATGAAGATTATCAATTTTACATGGAAACAGTTACTATATTTTACTGCTGTAATGCCAGTTATATACTTTGTTATTATGTTTAATGGTTGTACTGGTGCTAAGATAGGAAGGCAATATGTAATTGAGGATGGTTGGGTTAAAATATCACAAACGTTTTATCATTTATGGATTCCTTCAAACTTTGATACTCATTATCAGTATGGATGTGGCGGTTTTACATTGACATGGCGCTATAACTGTAATGCTAGTAGTATCTTTATATCGAGTGAGGGAAGTATAGATACACATAATGTGATGATAGATTTTCTGTTACCCGAGAATTATTGGATGTTGTCTAATAATCATGACTCATGTCTTATGTTTAAGAAAGATATAAATGAATATTTAACTTATAATAGTTACAAAACCTTTAGAGAAAGTGATTCTGCGGCAAGATATAGGTCGAATAAGTATTTTAAGAATGGAGATACATTAACCTATGAGGGAACACATGATCGTTATTACGTACTTTGGAAGATAGTAAGAAATCGTAACGCAATTTGTTTTGTTGCAGATAAGAGTAATTTGATAGTGTAC
>JAEUSO010000087.1 GCA_016788605.1 Candidatus Kapaibacterium sp.
GGTAAAGGCATGAAGCCACAAAACAAACGCATAGCTATGACTACACTGTTCATCACACAGTTCTTCTCTGCCAATGCGCTCTTTATTTGGGGTTATCTGTATGTAACGTTTAATGTACTCTTTAGTGAACAAGGGTTTTCAGCATTTATGCTCTATCCCATCGTACCCGTATGCTTTTCGGTGTATGCTTGGATTGAGTATAGTCGGGGTGAGTTCAAACGGGCAACAATCCTCTCGTCTATTCCCGTGGCACTAACCCTCATAATTCTCCTCTACTATTTTGTACGCGGCGTTATGAGTTCAACTTGACAATTCATCAACAACATATCATTAACAATCACACCAATCACCATGGGCATCATACTTACAATTCACAGTCACAACCGTTGGTTAGTCCTGCTGCTTGCAGTAGCTGTTATCATCAAACTGCTAGTTATCAAATTTGGCAAGAAGGAATGGACAGCACTTGACACGTGGCTTACCCGCTCGTACACCATTTTGATGAGCATTCAGTTTGTGCTAGGCATCATTCTCTTCTTCAATATCGCAACAGCATTGGGCTGGGAAATGTCGCCACTCCGAAAACAATTCGAGCATCTTGTTTCAATGTTGATTGCTATTGCGTTCTCACACATCATTGCCAAATACCGCAGTTTGCCAAGTCAGGAACGTGCAACAAAAACCTTGAGAATGGTTGCATTGTCGCTCGTGTTTGTCTTTGCGGGAGTAGCCCAATTACGCGGTCTTGGATTTTGGTTCGGCGGAATGTAACCACTCCCTCAAGTATCGTGTTCAATCACAACAAATGCCAGTGCGTGCTCTTCGGTATGAGTGAGCGTCACCATAATTCTCTGTGTGTTCCACCGCTCTGCAAGAACTCCATGTAACCGAACTTCGGGCTTACCGTTGGGTAGCGAAACGACTTCGCAATCCTTGAACTCAAAGCCATCGGCAACTCCGGTTCCCATTGCCTTACTACACGCCTCTTTGAATGCGAACCGAGCCGCATAGTGCAAATACATCCGCTCTGACTTCGCGTTGCAAAAGTCCTGCTCAGCTTGTGTGAAGACACGGCGGAGAAACTGCGCGCCATACTGCTCAATCATTTCTTGTATTCTTCGGACTTCAACAAAGTCCGTACCGATACCTATAATCATAGAACTCCCTGAAACAATAAGCAAAGTTAGCATCAGCGTAACCCAATGTCCTGCAACTTTGATGGCTCGCAGTTGTTCTGCTAAACGGGACAGCAGTTTATTTTCGCATATTCTTACAACAACAGCAACTGTGTGATACCATTTAGTAAGGCATATTCAACCGGAGTTGAGATAGAGTATATCAGTCGGGCGCTTGACAGCGGTAAAACAAGCGGCGACGGCGAATTCACACGCTCGGCGCAAGAGTGGTTGCGTACACAACTTCATGCACCACACGTTTTGCTGACAACATCGTGCACACACGCACTTGAAATGTCAGCCCTCTTGCTTGATATTCAGCAAGGTGATGAAGTTATCATGCCATCGTTCACCTTTGTATCCACAGCGAACGCCTTCGCACTTCACGGAGCTACACCTGTCTTTGTTGATATTGACCCCGCAACACAAAACATGAGTACTGATGCCGTGCGGGCTGCAATCACCGAACAGACAAAGGCAATAATCCCTGTTCATTATGCCGGAGTCGGCTGCCGGATGGACGAACTCGGTGCACTTGCTAAGAACACCGGTATTCCAATCGTTGAAGACAATGCACACGGCTTATTCGGAACATTCAACAATAAACCGCTCGGTACATTCGGCGCACTTGCAACACTCAGTTTCCACGATACTAAGAATATCACGTGCGGAGAAGGCGGCGCACTTGTTATCAATGATGAAGCATATTGGGAACGGGCGGAAATCATCCGCGAAAAAGGAACGAACAGAAGCAGATTCTTTCGCGGGCAGGTTGATAAATACACGTGGGTCGCTCTTGGCTCAAGCTATGTGATGAGCGAGGTACTTACCGCCTACTTGCTTGCACAATTAGAGCATTCTTCCACGATTCAACAACGTAGAACCGAAATCTGGAGTATGTATCACAATGGACTTCGTGCATGGGCAGAGATCAACGGTGTCCGCCAGCCGCATATCCCGCTTGAATGCAACCATCCTGCTCACATGTACTACCTTATTCTGCCATCACTTTCCGAACGGCAGCGTTTTATCGAACACACAAAAAACAACGGTGTTCAGACCGTCTTCCACTACCTGCCATTGCATAACTCCGATATTGGAAAACGCTTTGGATATACGACGGGACAATTCCCTGTTACCGAACACATTGCTGATACACTTGTTCGCCTGCCCTTGCATCTGCATCTCACTGATGATGATTGCACCCGCATCATAGAAACAGTATGTTCATTTGAGGTCAGGCATGACGGATAGCGCGCCGATGCAGCAACACAAGGAACGTTTTCTTATCATCTGTCTCTCGCGCAACGGTTTTGGAGGATTGGAATTACAGATGGTTGCCAAGACAAAGGAATGGATTGAGCGCGGACATGAGACACTCCTGATTGTTCACCGTCATTCCCCGATACATCATCATGCAATCAAGACCGGTGTCCCGCATGTTGCAGTGTCGCAAAGGATTGAATATGTTGATCCGCTTACAGCGTGGCAGATTTCCCGTGTCATCCGTTCATTTGCACCGGCAGCTTGTTTGGTGGGTATCACGCGGGATTTGAGTATAGCGCTGCTTGCACGATCTTTTTCAATAATAGTAAAACCACGAATAATGTTGTTTCAACAGATGATTTCCGGTTTGAAAAAACGTGACTTCTTTCATAATTGGGTGTACCGTAATATTGACGGAGCGATTGTACCGGCGGAGTACATGAAAACTATGCTCATTGAATCTACCATAATTGACCCGAGAAAAATCGAAGTCATACCGTATGGGATTGATGTGAACACGTACCGACCTGCTACTGCTTACGAGCGTGCAGATGCACGACAGTTACACGGATTCACCGAGCATGATTTTGTGTGCTGTATTCCAGCGCGGTACGATTGGCTAAAAAATCAGAAGATGTGTATTGAAGCGATGCACAGAATTGCAACAACATCTGACAACGACGCCATCATATTGTGGTGTGTTGGCGATCCAAGCGATGCGCCTGATAGTTATTACAACAACATGAAACGGTTGGCACGCGACCTCGGCATAGAACACCGTGTACGGTTTTCTCCTTTCACCAACGACTTCCGCAGCATTCTATATGCAACAGATATTTACTTGATGACATCGTTTGCTGAAACGTTTTCCCTTGCCACAGTTCAGGCGCTTGCATCCGGAGTTTGCTCGGTTGCCACACGTGCAGGCGGTACTGTAGAGCAAATCCACGATGGAATAAACGGTCTCTTGGTACAAAGTGACAATAGCGCGGAACTTGCCGACACAATCATACGGCTGTATGATAATCCCGACCTACGGAAACAACTTGCTGAATCCGCATACATCGAAGCAAGAGTCCGTTACAATGCCGATACGGTCTATGAACGTGTGATTCTACGGTGTCTGCAAGGCGAAATACCGACAACTACGGACTAAAATCAGGCGCAACACTCTGTAAATTTCCACATGACACATCATACAAACCCACACGTACATACCAACGAAACACCGTCACCGGATTCTATGCTTACGCTGCTTGCGACGTGCTACCTCATCACGGAGGAAACCGCGCCATGGTCGAGTGACACAGACAATCCGCCGTATGACCGACCGACTACTTTTTAGGATTCAGAGCGGCGTCAATAACGATCGCCAAATCCTTATAGTGAGCACGTTTCAAAGTATCCGCAGTCACTGCTTTTTGCAACTTCGTTTTCAAGATTTCCAACTGATTGCGACTCAATGCGCGTATATCGGTTTGATAGACAGATGGCTGTGCAAACACTGCTGCGAAGCCCGTCATTGGTGTTGATGCCGGTGCTTGAATTTTGTTGATAAGTTGCTGCACATACGCACGTTGAACAGAACGGCGATAGATGTCCGGCGCATCACCGCTTTTGGCTGTTTTCAATTCTGAAAAGATATTTCCTTCCAAATCATCGAAGAATTCCTGAACAGAATAATTTGACGGATTGATACTATTGTATTCATGTAACCGGAGCAGTTTTCCGTTATCCAACATCGTAGCAAGAATACGCTCTTGCGCCCTAATCAACCGCTCGCTTGAACCGCTTGGTTCTATTCGGCGAAGTATCTCGGTATTCAGAAACATGACTGGAGTTACAAAAACATTTTCACACACAAATTGCAAGCACAACTTCTGCCTATCTTTAGGTACAGGTGAATAAACAACGCCGTCCTGTCCTGCATTTTTGTACACACCCGTCACACCGCCGATATTCTCCGCAACATGCTCAACTTCGTTGCGCCATTGCTTCAGCGTTTCGTTATACATCTCGGTAAGTAGTGAATAATCCTTATCGGTGTCGGTTGTGGCACTCAACAAATAGCCCATGATTCGCTCAATGTTCTTGATGCCATAGCCCGTCGCCTTTATCGCATCGTCGCCGAGGTCTTCGGTCTGCGCGGTCGGATCCACAACCATCCATTGCTGACGACCAAAGCGTAGCATCGGGTTATCATCTTGTTTGCGTATCAGCGCGTTCAATACTTTCGTTTCATCTTCCGGCTTTGTGATATTGGGATACACTCGGTATCCCCAGTTCACGGCAAAGTCATCGTAAGGACCGACTTTCGGCATCAGTGCCGCGCCGTCGCCCGGTTGCGCGATGTAGTTGTAGCGGGCATAATCCATGATGCTGGGTGCAGTGCCGAATTTCTCGGTAAATGTCTTGGAACGGAGCGAGTCCACGGGATACGAACTCGATGCTTTCATATTATGTGGAAGTCCAATAGTATGTCCGAATTCATGCGCCGCTACGATTGCAATAAGCTCGCCCATCAGCGAATCCGGCAACGGTAATTTGCGAACACGGGGATCGGCAACCGCTTGTGTAAAGTACCAGTTCATTTGCAGGTTCATGATATTATGAAACCAGCCGATGTCGCTCTCGATTATCTCGCCGCTTCGCGGATCATGGACGTTTGGTCCGTAGGCATTCTCTGTGGTTGAAGGATAATAGCGAATTACAGAATACCGCGCATCTTCGGGGCAGAACTCCGGGTCCTGTGTGGAATCGGGCGGATACAAGCAGCGAACAGCATTCTTAAATCCCGCCTTCTCAAATGCCGGGTTCCATGATTCTACACCCTTCTTGAGCCACGGTCTCCATTTGATTGGCGTTGCAGGGTCAATGTAGTAGGTGATTGGTTTTACCGGCTCTGTCAATTCACCTCGGAAATAAGCAGCCGAGTCCTTGGGTTCAAGCCGCCAGCGCAGAATATATCCGCGTTGCTCGGCGCGCTGTGCATCAATACCGTAATCATATTTGTACGTCGAGAAAAACCCCACACGCCAATCGCTATATCGTGGTGTCATGGGCTTTTCAGGTAAACGAACCATCGAATGGTGCATCGTAAAACTGAGCGTGCGAGCTGTTCCGTTTTGTGGAGATGCGTCGCCTGCAAATGTGATGACATTCTCGACTTCGATATTGATGGGATAACTGCGGATGTAGTCCACATAGCTTCTGTCCGTACTCAATGCCGACATTTTATATTGGTCGCGTGTGGGCTTAGCCGGAGTAAGGATGCCAATGTCGGTGGTAAAGAGCGGTGTTACTTCCACAAGCAGTCCCGATGAATCCTTTGAGATTGCCTGAATGGGCAGCGCGGCGAGTATTTCCTCGAAGTTCGCCGCCTTAACAGCTTTGGAAATCGGTAATGAATCAGCGGCTACATTGCTGTAAGGAATCGAGCGTAAATACACTTTGTCATACTTGCGTTCCCACCGAACAACTTCTGTATTTATCTCTTCGCCGCCATAACCGATTTGCGGTGTTTTCGCAATGCGCGTCACTAATATAAACTCTTTACCGAGTTCTTTCTTCGGAATCTCGTAATAAAACTTGTCTTCCACCCGATACACGTTGAAGAGTCCGCTGTCGGGCTTCATGTCATTGGGGATAATCTCCGACCACGGCTTGATTCCGGGCTTTCGCGGCGTTATGGAAGCCGACGATCCTTGTGTCCGTGAATCCGGCTGCGCCACAGTTTGCAAAAACGAAAAAAGAATTATGATGACAGCGATGACGGTTATCTTCATGGTGTGATGTGTTTGGGACATTTTATGTACGGGTTGGTTCTTTCGCAATACCAACTGTATGTGCTTTATTATTGCATCGAAAATACGGTATCATCCGCTGTTTGTTACCGTACTGTAACGGATATATTTTCTCATTCTTACACGCCTATGATATAGCCCAACATTTGATTATGTGAACACAACGAAATACAAGCAATATTCAATACTCGGATGATAGGGTATGAGGATACTACTTAGCATACAATCATTACAACGAGTTTCTGCCTTTGTACGTCCAACAATTCGCATGTTCGCCGGTGATTATCATTCAGTAATGCAGACCATTGCGTATTCAGATGCGATGCTCGGGATGTAAATTGCAGTGCAAGCATAAATATCTATGCCGAGGCAATTCGATTCACCGAACAATCGTACGTAATGTATCCTGTTAGTGAACAACTCACGATAATCATTCACTGTGACGATATGTGACTGATAATAACACCACTACAATCATGGCAAAGAAAACTACCGTCAAATCAAAATCATCGAGGAACACGACAACCGAGCATATTCTCGACCTTACGAACAGCGACTACTATTTCAACCGCGAGTTATCATCATTAGAATTCAACGCACAGGTTCTCGCCGAGGCAGAGGACGACAGCCACCCATTGCTTGAACGCTTGAAGTTCTTGTGCATCTTTGGCACAAATCTCGACGAGTTTTTTATGATTCGTGTTGCCGCCCTCAAAGAACAGGCAGAAGCGAATATTATAGAGGACACGGCAGATGAAATGTCGCCCCGCGAACAGCTACGATACATTCGCCGACGTGTACTTAAACTCTTGGCAAAGAAGTCCGACCTTTTGAAGAAAGTGGTGTTCCCGTCTTTAGAGCATAATGGCATTGTCTTCCATACATATCACACACTGCCGAGCCACGAGAAGGAACAACTACGGTCTTACTTTATGAGCAATGTTATGCCGCTGCTCACCCCTCTCGGTCTCGACCCGGGACATCCGTTTCCTCGGTTACTCAACCGCAGTTTAGGCATAGCGTTCACCATAAGCGACACCCGAGACGGAGAAGAGCAAATCAGAACCGGTGTGTTGCAAGTACCAAACTCACTTCCCCGCTTTGTTGATTTAGAGCGTGATCAACCGCATCAACTCGTCCTCTTGGAAGAAATCATTCAAGCAAATGCTGACATTTTATTCAGTGGTTTGAATGTCTTGGAATCGTATTGCTTCCGTGTAACACGCGACGCGGATATTGATGTTGATGAGGATGATACGAATGATCTTATGAAAGAGATAGCCGAGCAGACACGGCTACGTCGTTGGGGTACTGATGCCGTCCGTCTTGAAGTGGACGAGAATATGCCTGTCACGATGAAAACACTGCTCATGAACTCGCTTGAACTTGAGCCGACCGACATCTACGAAAAAGATTACCCGATGAACCTCCACGACTTTCTTGCCCTGCTTCGCGTAGATAAAAAGCGGCTCAAAGATCAGCCGTTCACAAGCCGCATCCCAAGCGAGTTTTCGGGTGATGATGTGAATATCTTCCGCTCCCTCCGCAATCAGGATGTGATGGTGCACCATCCGTTCGATTCGTTCTCTAACACTGTCGTGAAGTTTCTTAAACAAGCTGCCGATGATCCGCAAGTTCTAGCAATCAAGATTACACTCTACCGTGCTGGCGGCTCGTCGCCGGTGATTGATGCCTTGAAACGGGCGGCACAAAATGGTAAGAGCGTCACAGCGTTTGTGGAATTGAAAGCTCGCTTTGATGAAGAGAATAATATCGTTTGGGCACGTGAGTTAGAGCATAACGGTGTTCATGTTGTGTATGGTATCCTTGGTCTGAAAACCCACGCCAAAGTTGCACTTGTAGTCCGCAAGGAACGCTCCGCGATACGCACATATTGTCACTTCAGCACCGGCAACTACAACCAATCGTCCGCCCGCGTTTATACCGATATCGGCTACTTTACAGCACGCGAAGAATTTTCACGTGATGCAATCCACTTATTCAATTTTCTGACAGCGTTCTCGCAACATACCCTTTACGAAAAACTGATTGTTGCCCCGTTGTATTTGCGTCAGACAGTTATCTCGCTCATCGAGCGAGAAACGGATCTACACTCGCCGGAACGCCCCGGACGCATCTATGCTAAAATGAACGCGCTTGTTGATCCCGATACCATTCGCGCACTCTACCGCGCTTCGCAAAAAGGTGTTTCTATCCGCTTGATGGTACGAGGTATTTGTTGCTTAAAGCCGGGTATAGAAGGAGTGAGCGACAACATTGAAGTGCGGTGTGTGCTGGGTAGGTTCTTAGAGCATACACGCATTTTTTGGTTTGGTAACGGAGGTGAGGATGAAGTGTATATTTCAAGCGCCGACTGGATGCCACGGAATTTTGTGCGGCGGGTGGAACTGATGTTCCGTATCCCTGATAAACATCACGAGCACTCATTGACACAACTGTTGGAACTGTACTGGCAGGACAACATAAAAGCGCGTCGGTTGATGCCGGATAATTCACGAGTGTTATTGAAACCGAAACGCGGCGAGAAGGGATTTTCTGTTCAAGAGTATTTGTTGGAGCGGACGAAAGGTAAGAAGTAAGAATCGCACACTATGAATGCAGTTTCTTAATCCGCAGAATCTCGGAAAACGTTTTGATACTGTCGCGGATAGGGTTAAGTCGAGAGCGGTCGTCGTTATACCAAAGCACGGGAACTTGTGTGATTCTCAGACCAATTCGTTTTGCCAGATAGAGCAGCTCTACATCAAAGCCGAATCCGTCAATTTTCATAACAGGAAAGAGTGCTTCGGCTGCGCGAGCGGTCATTCCCTTGAATCCGCACTGCGTATCCTCAATTCCTGAAATGAGTAGCAGTGAGATAATCTTATTCCCCATCACTCCGATAAGTTCACGATACCACGGTTGGTGTTGTTTCACAAGCGAGCGGTCGAGCCGGCGGCTTCCGATACAGATATCCGCACCTTTATCAAGTTCAGTCAATAGCTTCGGTAGTTCCTCAATCGGCGTTGAAAAATCGGCATCGGTGAACACACGGTACTTACCTTTTGCCGATATCATACCTAAGCGGACGACACTTCCCTTCCCTTTATTAATGCCTTGTTCAATCACCCGTATTCCGTTTGGTGTATAATGCGAAACGACGCGCACCGTATCGTCCCGTGAGCCGTCGTCCACAATAAGAATCTCATACGAATACGTGACGTTGGCAAAGTACGCCAATGCTTTATCGAGCGATGAGGAAATCCTTTCCGCCTCGTTAAAGCATGGGATAATGAGTGAGAGTTCGGGGTCTTCTGACGACATAAGATATAGATAAGAATAAGGGCAGGTACACCAGTGTCCTGCCCTTAAGCGAATCACACTTTGCTCTACTTACATTCCTAACATCATAGGCGGAACAGGGTTCGGATTACCTGACGCAAGTGCCATATCTGAGAGGAGTTTACTTGCCTCTTGCATCAGCATCATACCATTGGGCATTGTCGGAACTCTCTGATAAAGTTCCTGCGCTTTCTTGAAAGCTTCACCTGCATTACCCTTTGCTGCAAGCACACGGATTCCGATTGACTCTGCTCGATATAGTGCGCGCGGGTCGCTTCCCACGTCGGCTTTATATTTTTCCAATGCCGCCTTTGCCGCTTTTTCATCGCCCATCACCGTATATGCATCGCATTGGTACAACGCAGGGTGGTAGTATCGGTATGCTTCCGGTGTGCGGAGGTACGGCTCTTGCTGGCGCAGTTCGGGTTTATCCAACACGGTTTGTGTCAGGTCCACGATATACTTGCCGATTTTGCTTGCCTTCGCAGCTTCGCCGCATGATAAGTACAGGTCGGCTACGTTCTGCAAATCAAGGTAATCCATTTCAAGCTGTTCAAGCGAGATACTGTTCACCATCTTATCAAGAATGGCAACCGTCTTTTTAGCATCGCGCTTCGATTGCGCCATGTACCCCGCATACTGAATGAAAATGCGGCGGTAACTGTCAATGTAGTTGCGGTGGTGTTCATCAAAATAGACATCGGGGTTGTTCAAGCCACGGAATTTGAATCCATACTTCGGTTCGGGCGAAGCAAAATCATCAGCGACTGTTTGCATCAAGCATTGATCCATGATTTTCTCGTCCACCGAAAGACCTTGCATTGCACCGCGCTGACGCGTTGGGCAGATACGGTATGCCATACCTTCAAGGCGGAGGAAATCAGAAAGACCAACGAATGTCTCGCTCCCCGGATATCCGGATGTTGTTGAGAAATACACAGGACGGGTGAACTTGACGTTTTGCAGGATGTTTAAGATCAGTTTATCCTGCACTTGAACGATATACATCTTCTTACCTTGTTCCTCGCGGAATGCGTGTCCCGTGAATACAAAGTCCATTGTTCCTTTGCTCATTGTCGCCGAGTCGGCACCGTACTTTGCAAGCAATGCTTTATCAACAGGAATGCTTATGTTCTTTTCCGGCTCGAAGGAATATGATAATGCTTCAGGATCATTCTCATTTGCGCGGAGCGATTCGTCGCTGAATGTGAGCGGCACTTTCTTCGCGCCCCACGGTTCAAGGTTTTTCAGTTGGTCGAGATACCAAAGGGTATTGCCAAGCGAGAGGTTCACAACGCGGACATCGCGGCGGATTCCAGCGACATCTTGCAAATACCATAGCGGGAATGTGTCGTTATCACCGTTTGTAAAGAGAATTGCGTCTTTCTCGCAACTTTGCAAGATATTATAGGAATAATCGAAGGGCAGGTAGTTGCCTGCGCGTGTGTGGATTTTCCAACCGCCGGCTGCCATGTTCACCGGAACGGCAATCAATGCAACAACGGTTACCCCTCCTGCAACTGTGGTCAAACTCGCATCACCGAGCGACTTACGTATATAGTCGATGATTGCATACACACCGAGACCAATCCACAAACACCACACCATAAATGAACCTGTATAGAAGTAATCGCGTTCGCGGGGTTGCGGCTCTTGTTGATTTTGCGCTACCGCTGCAAGAACACCCATCATCAAAAACATCGAGAGATACACCCAAAACATTTTCGGGTCGCGTTGTACGTGGAAATACATTCCGATCAAACCGAAGAGCAGCGGCATTCCCCAAAAGAAAACGGGGAAATAATTTTTAAAACCGTTGCCAAAATTGACAATAGATGCCT
>JAEUSO010000088.1 GCA_016788605.1 Candidatus Kapaibacterium sp.
GGTAATCAGCGGCCGTGTTTTCAGGGCGGTAGTGCCGCACGAACTGGGAATCGATCGACTGTGCGTACACGATTTTATCCTGGGTATAATCGAAACTCAGGTTGGTAAAAAATCCACCGGCGGTAACAACATTGAACATACCGTAATTGACATTGATATTGTGTGTGAACTCTTGGTTCAACGCTGGGTTGCCTGAGGATAGGCGGAGCGGGTCGGTGTTATCAACCACATCTTGCAGTTGGCTGATGCTTGGCTGATTGGTGCTTGCCCGGTACGAAAGCCGGAAGTTGCTCATCATGCTTGGGCGGGTGGTAATTGTGAGTGAAGGAAGGATATTGACAAACGTTCTGCTCGATTCAAACGCACCTGGAAATGATTGCGTTACACCAAGCGTTGCGTATTGATAATCCGCACCCACGCTGAATGTCCACGCGCCCACATTTCCCATATCCATACCGCCGCCCATGCCGCCTCCGGGCGGACGCATTCCGCCGCTGCCGCCGCCCATGCCGAACATGGACATCATTTGTCCGGGGTTTGCCTGCGGTTTGGTTGTATCGCGCTCCGGCTCAAGCGTAAAGCGGTAGGTAACGCCCGGTCGGTGGCGGATATACTGGCTTTCGGAATTATTCGAGAGCCGGACGTTCAAGTCGGAATACCGCTGCGATACCGTATCGAAGTTGAAGAGTTGCCGCTCGCTGCGTGAGTTCTGGATGCTAAGGTTATAGCCGAATTGCAGTTGGTGGCTTTTTGCAATGGGTTCGGTGTAGTTCAGGTTTGCGCCATAGGTGGCGTTGCGCCCCAACGAGGGAATGTCTTGGCGGAACAGTTGCGTCAGCCGCTGTCCGTTGATAAGGAACTCGTTTTCAGAGATATTCTCTTGCGATGCGTCGTTGTTGCGGATGGTGGTGGAAAGGTTTGCTGAGAATGTCCGCCCTTGTGTTGCGAAGCGTTTGCGGTAGAGGATGTCACCGCCGATGTTATATCCTTTGTTGTCGCTCACATTCCGCGCATCCGATTGGTTGAGCAGCGTGTCGAGAGCGGTGGTTGATGTTGCCGTCAGTCCTGTGCGGTCGTTGCTTTGCCACGTCAGGCGCGGCGAGATAAGGAACGAACTGAGCGAGTCAATTTGCAGCTCGGCGCGAAGGTTCAGGCGGTGGTTGGTGTTGCCTTGATTGTTATCGGTGGATTGGTCGTTAAGCTGCGTTGATGTTCCCGCCAAAAAGTTCTGCCGCTTGATACTTTGCAGCGTTGTGTTGTCGGTGTTGTTGAAGAAGTAGCTGCCCGACATCGAGAACGTCTTGCCGAATTGGTCGGAGTAGTTGATGCCAAGTCCGTGCGAGCGTGTGATGCCGTCTTGATTATTCACCATAAAATTCTGGAGATTCGAGCCGCCGTCGCCGCCGCCGCTGTTACCGCCGCCACCGCCCCTGCGCGACATCCACATCTGCGCTTGCGAGCCGCCCATTGCGCCCGCCATCCGCATCATCATTCCGCCGCCGCCGCCCATAGTGCCAAGAATATCGGCGATGGAGAAATTCTGCTGGTTGATGTTATTGCTCAATGCCAAAACCGAGATACGCTGGTCGCCGTTGAAGAAGTTCACGTTGCCGCCTGCGGTGTAGCGGTCTTGCACTTGGTCAAGTCCGCCGTAGCCCGCATAGATTTTTCCGAACTGACCCTTGCGGCGGTCTTCGCGGGTGACGATGTTCAGCGTTTTGCTGCGGTCGCCGTCGTCGAATCCCGTGAACTGCGACTGGTCGCTCATCTGATTATACACCTGCACTTTGTCAATCATATCCGAGGGAATGTTCTTGAGTGTGGTGTTGGGGTCGTCGCCGAAGAACGGTTTGCCGTCAACAAGTACGCGGCGGACGTTTTCGCCTTGGGCGCGCACCTGACCGTTTTCAACTTCGATGCCGGGCATTTTGCGAATCATTTCGTCGGCGCTTGCATTTGCATCGGTCTTAAACGCCTTTGCGTTGAACTCGGTTGTATCGCCGCGCTGCTGACCGCGTTCCTGCACCGCTTCCACTTCCACAAGTTCTGTGGTGATTGCATTCTGGCGGAGGCGCAACGTACCAAGCCGGAGGGTGTCGCCCGTTACCTTCATTGCGCGACGCACAGTATCGTAGCCAATCGAGTGAATCCTGAGTGTGAGGTCGCCTTGCGGCACTGCGCGAATAGTAAAACGTCCGCGGCTATCAGTAATCCCGCCTGTCAGGATTTTCCCTTCTTTCCCAATCACCGCCGCCGATGCTCCGGCAATCGGTGCGCTTGCCGTATCGGTCAGCGTTCCGGTGACAACGGTCGTTACTTGCGCCAACGCGGACTGAGTACCGGCAACGAGAGCGGACGCACAAAAAAGGAGAAGGTAAATACGGCGTATGTGCAGGTTCATGGGTAATAGGGATTAAGGAGTTATGCGTGAGAACGGCGATAACACGAACCGCATAGTGAATTGTTGCATCATCGGTGAAAATAGTCCGAAAGCAAGATGAGAATGCGGGGGGAAGTGAGGTACGTCAACCATAATTGAAAGGAACAAGTATCCTTGCATAGGACATCCTAAAAAAAGAAACGGGGTAAAGAGAACATCTTCACCCCGTTTAAGAACACAACTCGTTATCACGTTATTGAACAATCAGCATTTTAGTTTGCCTGTAGTTGTTCACGTTGCTTACCAAGTAATACACACCTGCAGGGACTTCGGTAAGGTTTGCGTCGAATGTAAATTGACCGGCGGTTGCATTAGCCCGTAGTGCAGCTGTTAAATCAAGCATTTGTTCGCCAAGAATGTTATATAAAGCAAGAGTACTTTGACGGATATCAACTGCGGGGTATTTGTACATGTTAATGTGTACACGTTTTGACACAGACGGATTGGGTGCTATGGACACAATCGCGAGCTGTGTTACGTAACTCGGTATCTCTATTTCGATTGTTTCTGTTGCAGGTTCATCAACAGCACTGAGTATAGAATCACCCGGGAAACGAAAGCGGAGTAACTGCGCCTTTCCATCCGAGCCGGAAATGAAATATGTTGTATTACTTCGGTGTTCGCCTGCGGCACAGTACACATCATTACCGGAGAATGAACATTCGTAGAAAGCGGTTTTATACTGGCGGAAATACCATGCGTCTGTATCATACTTTTTCCATGTCGTACCATAATCGCTTGTGCAGTACAGAAGATTGGTGTCGGAATAGAGAACCGCCCTGCTTCCGCTTACGGCTATGTCTGCAATTCGGTTTAATCCCTCGGTGTTTCGTCTTGTCCATGTTTTGCCTTCATCCGCCGATGTCTGGATATAGAAGTTGGCAACATTGCCTTTATAGTCGAATATCAACGAGACAAGCGTTCCGTTACCGAAGCGTAGTGTTTTATACGGGCTGGTGGAATCGGACGATTGGAAAATTTGTCGCCATGTCTTCCCCGTGTCGTTACTGACCGTGGCATAGTACTCGTGTTCAGCCGAGGGTGTAGCTACTCCGTATGGTTGTATGATTTCCACTGCGCCGTTTCGCAGAAATGTTGTCGGTGTCAACGGCACAACATTGGGCGACGCGTCGGGAAGTGCCATGTCAGTCCATGCCGCCCCGCCGTTGGTTGTCAGCGCAATACGCATCTCATTGTTTGTAGCTGATGGCGTGTACATTACAGTTCCGGTATTGGCATCGGCGAACGACATCCGTTTCCCTTCCAAACGGTCGCCTTTCAGTATTGTACCACTCCGCAATCTGTTCAGAGTCCATGATACGCCCTTGTTGTCCGACTCCCACAGTTCCGTATCATAGCCATGAATGAATACGTGGGATGCCCCCGGACGAATGCTGACTTTTCGCGCATATTTTGTATAGGGATTTGATGTTCGTAATAACGTTGCGCCGTTGTCCTGCGAACGGAGGATGTTACCGCCTGAAATCCCAAGAATAGTTGAATCAGCGATTGAGAGCGAAAGCAAAGATTGTTCATCATCATAAGAATCTAACACGCCTATGCCTGAAACCGGCGTGAATGATTTTCCACCATCGGCAGAGCGTGTGATGTTTTTCATTCCGCCGACAAGCAGGATGCAACTGTCCGACCGTGCTATTGAATTTGCAAATCCGGTTTGTGTTTGGGTTAATGAATCACCCACAGTTATAGGAGATATCAGTTTCCATGTTTTCGCCGAGTCGTCTGTACGGAAAATTTGATTTAACGACCCATAGAGAACCCCTTCTTTGGCATTTGTCATGGAAACGTAGTGGATTCCAAGTATATTCTCTCCGGTTATACGTTTCCATTCCATTCCGCCGTTTGTTGTGCTATATACGGCTGTTGTTGTATCACTGATAAACGACATTACTGCATCGGTTGCAGAATACGGCTGAATGGAGAGCGGTCCGCGTTTGCCGTTTGCCGGTGGCATTGTTACCTGCGTCCAAGTTGCGCCCGTATCCGACGAGCGGAAAATGCCACGCAGTGAATACGCATATATTGTTCCTGAATTTTTTAGAGCTGCAATGCTTGCCAAGCTGCCCGTAAGGTCATCAATAAACGAACGCTTCTTCCACGTGCGTCCCGCATCGGTAGTTCGATAGACAACACCCGAATCCTTTATGGCAAGGGCAATACGGGAACTGACGGGTGCTAATGCGTTCACATAAAAATAACTCGATGTTGAATCCTCGACGGATGCTTCATTCCACGAAACTCCTGCATTGGTGCTGTACAGTATCGCAATGCTTCGTCGTCCGGTTGTGGAACGGCAAAGGAGTACTGCATCCGTATCGCTGAGAAAGGCGATTCCCGCACTCCAAAACCGGAATGGCTTTTCCATCTGCTTCCACGTAGCACCCTTATCCTCGGAACGCATGAGCAGTCCGTACGTACCTGCAACAAGCGCCACACCCTTAGTATTCATTGTTACATGCGAGCAGTCCGAAATGAGGTGGTCAGTTGGTATTGTTTGGGACAGTAGTTTGGTGCATAACATATATCCTAGGCAAAGGATACAACTGATTTTGAATAACATGCACATTGGTAAAAAGTGATTATTAGTATAAAAGGATTGGGTATGAGTATGGCTACGAACACGTGTGTAATGCTATCCCCAAATGCTATTCCACTTCAGATTTTTTGAGTATAGTACACAATGATAAAATCACATTTAACATCTTTTTGAAATATAGTTTTGTTAAAGTTCATATTCAACTACTTTTTGTGCTTGTAAAACACATACCCTTCCGTACCATCACCGTCCCTTGAATCCCGCTCCGTAACTTGCAGGCGATGTATCACACTCACACATACGGACAATCATGACGAATGTATTCTCGCACACTGATGTGGATGCTGTTATCGCACGCATCAACGCACTGACACCCGACACCCGCCCGCAATGGGGCAAAATGAATGCAGCGCAAATGCTGGCGCACTGCAATGTGACCTATGAAATGGCATACGAGAACATCCACAAAAAACCGAACGCAGTCGTGCGGCTTATACTGAAACTCTTTGTCAAAGAAGGCGTGGTCGGTGCAAAACCCTATCCGCGCAATTCGCCCACCGCACCGCAATTCCGCATGACGACCGAGAAAAACTTCGAGGCGGAAAAAGCACGGTTGATTGCCTATCTGCGCCGCACCGCCGACCTTGGCGCGCAGCATTTCGAGGGAAGGGAGTCGCTCTCGTTCGGCACACTCAGTTCCGCCGAATGGAACACGATGTTCGGCAAGCACCTCGACCACCACTTGCAGCAGTTCGGTGTGTGAGGGGAATACACGGCGCATAATGCCGAATCCCATCTTCATTATTTCCTTTAAGAAATAGCCCCTATGCCCCACGACCTGATGCTTGGTATTGCCGTGTGCGTTTGTGCCGCAGCGATGTTTTTGATTTACCGTGCGTATGATGTGCGGCTTGTGCTGTTTGGCGCGGCGGTGGTGCTGGGCGCGGTGGCGGGTAATCCACTTGGTATTTTCGATACGTTCGCCGAGGTGATGGGCGACGGGAAAATCATCGGTCCGATTTGCTCGGCAATGGGCTTTGCGTTTGTACTGCGTGCCACGGGATGCGACCGGAATATGGTGCGTCTGCTGCTTGAGCCGGTGCGCCGTGTGCGTATGCTTATCATTCCCGCCGCCGCAGCCGTCGGATTCCTGACGAACATGGCTATTACGAGTCAAACCGCAGCAGCGGCGGCAGTGGGTCCCATCCTTGTTCCGCTTATGCTTGGTGCACGGTTTCATCCGGCGGTGATTGGCGCAACACTTGTGCTTGGTTGCTCGTCGGGCGGCAATTTGTTTAATCCGGGCGAGCCGGACGTGGTGACGATTCAGCAGAACACGTCGGCGCAAACGGCGCATGTTATTCAAACGATTCTTGTTCCCGAACTCGCCGCGTTTGCCGTCATTATCCTTGTGTTTGCGGTTATTACAACCCGCGTGCGGCTGCCGCAGCAAGAGCTTCCGATTGAGGAAGAACACACCGCCCCGCTTAGTATCATCCGTGCATTGCTGCCTCCGCTTCCCGTGGCAATGCTCTTTGTGTGCCTTCCGCAATTCGGCATGTTCCAGCAGGTGCTTCCGCAGTATAAAGACGGCTTGCCCGTGCCGCACGCAATGCTGATTTCCACTATCATCACACTCTTCATTGTGCGTAAAGACCTCTCCGCGCTGACCAAGCAGTTCTTCGAGGGATTGGGCTACGGATATGTGCATGTTATTTCGCTCATCATTACCGCGTCGTGCTTTATTCAAGGACTGAAAATGACGGGCGTTGTGGCGGCTGTTGTCGGTGCTGTTGCGTCGAGCGGCGCAGTCGGCAGTATCGTGAGTTTGTATTCCACCATGGCACTTGCTGTGCTGTCGGGTTCGGGAACTGCGCCCAGCGTCACGTTCTCGAAAGCGGTATTACCGTCGTTGCTTGCAAGCGGTGTTCCGCTGCAACACGTTGTGGATATGGGTGCGCTTGGTGCAATCGGCGCAACGCTTGGCAGAACCATGTCGCCTGTGGCGGCGATTGTTCTCTTTGCCGCAACGCTGACGCATACCACGCCGCAGCAGATTGTCCGCCTTACGGCACTGCCGTTAGTTGCAGGGTCGGCGGTTGCACTTGCGCTGATACTTCTTCTGTAAGTTTGCCAAGCAGGTGGTATCACAGTGGTATCACAACAGCCGGTATCTGGAATTGCAGCTCGGCGCATAAAGAGGTACGTTGCAGCCGGTATTGATAGGTACTGCACCGCAGCAGCACTTGAGGTATCACACATTCACACTACACCCGCACTATGAACACATCGTTTCTCCGCTCGTTCATCCGGCTCGATGTCGCCATCAGTTGTGCATTGGTCTTTGCCACTGCCTACGGATTGTTTTACGTGCCGCTGAACTTCGATTTCCTCAGTCCGCTGAAGCAGGCAATCGGCGATTTCGACATTACCGACATTGCTCAATCCAAACTCCGCGACGACGACGCACTGACGGTGGACACATCCATTGTGCTTGTGAATATCGGCTCGCTTGGCAGGGGCGATGTGGCACAGATGATTGAACGTATCGCCGCCGAACAGCCGCGTGTGATTGGCGTGGACGCATTCTTCAGAAATCCCAAGGAACACGAAAGCGATTCACTTCTTGCCGCTGCCATTCGCAACGCGGGCAATGTTGTGCTTGTCTCAAAAATCCTCTACAACGATTCACTCGAAACATTCACCGGTGTTGAGTATTCCAACCCGATGTTCACGCCCTCGGCAACGGGCTATGCAAACTTCATCACCGACCAAGAACACTCGTATCGCACTGTGCGCGAATTCACGTTGGGCGAAACGGTGAACGGTAGTTATTCACCGTCGTTTCCCGCCGCCCTTGCCCGCAGTATCGCGCCCGCTGCGGTGGACTCGTTCATGGTGCGTGGTAACAGTACCGAGATGATACGCTTTCGCGGCAACGCCGATAAGTTCTACCTCTTCGACCATTCACAAATCCTTGACCCCGAAAGCGACCTGAGCGTCCTGAACGGAAAGATTATTGTGATGGGGTACATGGGTGAGGAAATCAGCAGCGAGCCGCTCTCGCTCGAAGACGTATTCTTCACTCCCATCAACGAGCGGTATGCAGGCAAGAGCTTCCCCGACATGTATGGTGTCACAGTTCATGCCAACATCATCTCGCAGATAATCCACCGTCGGTATATCAACATCATGCCGTTTTGGATGACAGTGATTGCAAGCATCATGCTGTGCTATCTGAACATCGTGGTGTTCGACTGGCTTGCCGAACGGGAATCGAAATGGTACGACACATACACGATTGTCACTATTTTGGCGCAGACGCTTGGGCTTACATATGTAATGGTGATTATATTCCACCTGTATCACTACAAGCTCAACATCACACTGATACTTGCCGTGCTTGCGCTTACACCCACGGTTCACGAAATTTATCACAATACCATCAAGCCACTTGTTATGGAGGCACGCATGAGATACCGCATACGCAAAGGCAGATTGGCGCAGTCCGCGTCACATACTGTTATCATGATTCTGCTTGTGTTCACAGGATTGTGTGTACATACCACGTCTGTTTATGCACAAGATGCAAAGGTGCTTTCGGTGCGCGGCAAGGTGACGGTAAAAGGGAAGCCCGCACGGACGGGAATGCAGCTATCGGCAAGCGATAAGATTACTGTGGGCGACAGCAAGTCCGCCATCACGCTCACGTTCAAAAACGGGAAGTCGGCTGAGGTGAAAAGTGCAACTACAGTCAGCGTCAGTGATTTGATTGCACGGAGCGGAACAAACACAAGCGTCTCGAAAAAGTTTGCCTCGTATGTCTATAACGAACTCACGGAAACGGGCGACGCTCCGAATACCGATTCGCATAAAAAGAACATGAGCGTTACCGGCTCGGTAGAGCGCGGCGTGGGAGACCGTCGCACCAATGTGGACGCACTCTTCGATGTACTCTCACAAACGGGTGTGACCGACGGCTCGCAAAGCATGATGAACAACGACGTGCGCCAAGCCGCCGAGTCAGTGCTGCAAGACAATGCCATCAATGCGATTGTCCCCCACGCAAGCTACCTGCTCGACCCCGACGTGACATTTGTGTGGAACAGCGTTTCGGGAACAGCCGAATACCGCGTGCGGATGATTGATGCAAACGGCACGCAACTATGGGCGCAGCAAACACGCGACACCGTGCTAGTGACAAACATGATAAGCAACGGATTGGAGCGCGGGAAGAATTACTACTGGAGTGTTGCCGTTGTCGGAAAAGAAAGCGTTCACTCGCCGGAATACTGCCTGCACCTTCTGCCCGACGCGCAAGTGGCTGTGATAAACGACACACTCGCCCAAATCGAGCGGGAACTCGGCATGACTCCGTATGCAAACATTATCAAGGCGCAATATGCTGAGGACAGCGGCGCGCACGTGGCGGCACTCAACAATTATTCCGAAGCGGTGCGCGATACACAAAACGAGGACTACAAACGCTACTTCCGCAACTACCTTCGCCGCTGCAACATCGGCAGCAATCCTAAGAGAACGAAGTAGCTCATTCTGCTGTAGGTTCTAATGGCGTCACCACGGTCTATCCTCTTTCCAAGAAAAATGTCCGCATTATTCCCTTGCCTTTGATGTCAATGCCACCGCGTTCAACAAACCGTGGAGACGTGCCGAGGCGCATCGCTACGGCAATGCGAAAATCATCCGACACATGTATCCTTCCCGCTTCGCCGTGACTCTCCATCCGGCTTGCAGTGTTCACCGCATCGCCCTATAAATCATAGAGGAACTTGTTCTCGCCAAAAATGTCTGGTTGGAAGCGGCGGCGGGTGAAGAAGGTTGGTATGTCGGCAGCTCTCGGCTGCATACCGCAGCGCAGTATCACACCGGAACAGCGTGGATGAGATTTGCCATGAATGCGTAGTCGTAATCGCGTGCTGCTTTGAGCAGACGGCTTGGCGGCGCAGCATTGACGGCGGGAAGATTCATGCTTGCCGTACAGTATTCCTCGATACTCTCGAAGTCCTGTGTTTCCACAGCATGGATGACGGTTTCGCGTTGCGATTGCGAGAGCGAGCCAATCCATTCCGCCACATCGTGCAGCGTGGCTTCGGTTGCGTTGGCAGTATTGGCATCCACGCCTTCTTGCATAAACGGAATGTTGGTGTGTGTAATAAGCGACTCGATGAGTTCACGCGGGGTGAACGGCTTTCCGACAAACGCCGTGAATCCGTAGCTGCGGAGTTCTTCGGGCGAATGCGAGAGAACATCGGCGGTGACGGCAATCACAGGAACGGCGGTATAACGTGCGTCGCTGCGTATGCGTTTGGTTGTTTCAATGCCGTCCATCACAGGCATCATCAAATCCATCAGTATGGCGTGGGGCGTTTCCTCGCGCAGTTGCTGCAATGCCTCAACGCCGTTGCGGGCAAAACGGACGCGAAGCCCGGCGCGTTCGAGCAGGATGCGGACGTAGTTCATATTCTCCTCAAGGTCGTCCACCACAAGAACGCATGCATCCGCCCCGTTCTGAACATAGTAGGTTGCCTCGCGGCTGCGCTCCGCCACAGGTGATATGCCCATAAGCACAGGCAGTGCGATGCTGAATCTGAATACCGAGCCGGCGCCTAACGCACTCTCAACTTCAAGGATACCGCCCATACGCTCCACAATGCGCGAGCTAATCGCCAAGCCCAAACCGGTTCCCTCGCTGTACATGTGTTGTTGCTGACGGAAGGGCTTGAAAATTTCGCCAAGTTGGTCGGCGGGAATTCCGCGTCCTGTATCGTGAACGCTGAAGCGAAGCTCTGCACAGCTGTTGTGGATTTTTGCCACCGATACCCGAAGTGTAATCACGCCCGATGATGTGAACTTAATTGCATTACTCGCAAGATTCAGCATTACCTGACGGAGGCGCTTTGCATCGGCAAGCACACATGCGGGAATATCCGGCGGGCAATCGAGATTAATGGAGAGTCCCTTTTCGGCGGCGCGCACCGAAACCATCTGTACAAGGTTGTTCAGCATTTCGCTGATATTCACCGGTTCGGGATAGAGTTCCAAGCCGCCTGCCTCGATTTTGGATATGTCGAGGATGTCGTTGATAAGGTCGAGCAGGTGGTTGCCGCTTGAGTTCATCACGTCCACTTGCATACGGATGTTCGGCGGGAGCGACGCATCGCCCCGCAGCAGTTGCGAGAATCCGATAATCGCATTGAGCGGTGTGCGGAGTTCGTGCGACATGCTTGCAAGGAATGCACTCTTTGCGCGGTTCGATGCCTCGGCATTGTCTTTTGCAATCCGCAGTTCGTCGCTTTGCCGGCGCAGTGCCGATGTACGCTCTTCCACAATATCGTCAAGGTGCACGATGGTGTGGTTCAGTTCGCGGGTCATTGATGTGAACGCATTGGTCAGTGTGCCGA
>JAEUSO010000089.1 GCA_016788605.1 Candidatus Kapaibacterium sp.
ATATCTGTATCGTTGTAGTCGAAGATAACCACGTCGCCCGGTAATGTGCTTGCGCTCCATTGAACCAGTGAAAGTGTATTGTCTTGCAAGCCGGTGGTCGTGATATCAAAAATCATCTTTCCGATAAACGAACCGCGACCGGTTGATGCAGGTACAAGACCTGTCGTACCGCCTACGGACTTCCTCACTTCAAGCGAGTAGAAGCCGGAGCCATAATTCTGCGTTGCCAGTGCTTGATAACCGTTGGCTGCATCGAAGCCCGAGGTTATTGTCACCGGCGGCGTTGCTTGATCCACGTCATACTGTATTGTATCGCTCGTGGACGGTGCCTGTGTGGCAGCCGGGGTTAAGAACGACGAGTTGTACTGGATAACCAGTGACGACTCACCGAGCTTCGGCGCAGACGTACTCAACGACCGCATCCACACCTCTACGTGGAGCTGGTCGCCGTAGCGCCGTTGTCTGAGCGTTGCCTGATAGACCTGCGCGAACACATCGCCGGTTATCAGGAGCGTCAGTACCGTTGAGAGCAGGAACGTTTTCCAGAAACGTGTGCTCGTCAATCGAGAGTTCATAAATCCTCCATAATTATGATGAGTAAATGATGCTCACATCCGTGTAGCATTTTTTTAACTGCGTTAATGGCAGGAGCGTGGTTCTTCCCCATCGCATCCGTGCGAAGTGCCATCATTGAGAATAGCACTTTGAGGCAGTTATCGGTAGTTCTACGGAGAATCTTTAATGCAAAACGGAAGAAATCTTCTGCACGAACTGTGCTGCATTGCGTGTTGTAGGACGTTGTGAAACAAGAAGGTAAGGGTAAGCGGACACGTGTTGCGTGTACTTCTCTTTTCTCTCTGATTATTCCAATGCGCCCTCGGCGCGGGCGACCAACTCATTGACCCGGTTACGCAAATCTTCTGCGAATTGTTTTTCCGCAAGGCGGCTGTCAAGAGCGGGACATTGTATCGCTTCGCCGATGACTATTGAGCAAGGATGTGAAAAGAAGGTGTACGTGTCTGGCGGAATGACGCTTTCCGTTCCGGCAAGACCAATCGGGACAATATCCAACCCTGTTCGGGCGGCGAGTAGCGCAGCACCACGCTTAAACGGCAGCAGTTCTTGATCGGATGACCATGTGCCTTCGGGGAATATCATCACCGACGCACCCGACCTGATTTGTCTGGCGGCGGCTTCCAAACTCGCCACAGCGTCCTTTGCGTCGGCGCGATTGACAGCAATAAACGGCGAGAGTGCCAATAGCCAGCCGAATACGGGTACCCTGTTCAGTTCTTGCTTGTACATAAAGCGGATATTGTCATCCACCCCCGCAAGCAGCACGGGAATATCGAATAAACTGCGGTGATTGCAGATATACACGCACGGACGGGATGTATCGGCACGTTGCCTGCCCCCTTTTTTTACCTTTACCCCGCCTACGGCACACATCACCCGCGCCCAGAACTTCGCTCCCGCAAAGTAAAACCCGTCGAAACGAAATACAAGGTAGAGCGGCAGAAACAGGAGCGGCATGATGAACGAGAGTGCGGCGCAGAGCAAACCACGAAGAGTATTGATCATGTACGGGACAAGTATGGGGCAGTGCAATTACTATATGCTTCAAAGATAGCAAGGCGGTTCATGTTACCTCCCCTGCTGTTGCGGTTTTGTGTTAGATTTGCCTCAGTTTGCAGCGCGGCACTCTGTCATTATCGCGCAGCATCTTCATCGCACAACAGTACCTACGAATGCCCCAACAGATAACAGCCGAACAGTACCAGCCGCACCACCGCGAGGAATGGGAGGCGTTCGTGCAACGGAGTAACAATGGCACAATGTTCCACCAACAAGCGTTTTTGGAGTATCATCCCGAAGGACGCTTTCAGTTTCACCATATCTTGTTCCGTTTGGGCGGAAAACTGATAGCGGTTTTACCGGGCGGTTACTTTTCAGGCAAACCCCGTGAATTTTGGTCGCCCGTGGGGGCATCATACGGCGGCTTTGTGGCGGGCAGCCTGCCGTTCGAGACCTGCCTTGCCATTGTTGAGTGCTTTATGGACTATGCGGCGGCGCAAGGTTGGAGCGATTGCTACCTGATTCCCCCGCCCATTATCTACAACACCGACATCATGCAGCATTTCGAGTATGCAATGCTGTTCAAGAAGTTTGATTACGAACTGCACTATATCTCGCACGCCATCCACCTGAAACGCGGCGCGACATTCCTTGACGCATTCGATAAAACAGCGCGGAAGACGGTTCGTAAAATTCTGCGCGAGGGAGAGATTACCATCCGCGACAGCGACGACTATGAAACATTCCACCGGATACTCTGCGCCAACAAAGCCAAGCATAATGCCAAGCCCACGCACTCGCTCGACGACCTGCTGCGGCTGAAAGAACTCATGCCCGATAAGCTCCGCCTGATGATGGTCTATCACAACGAAACACCAATCGCCGGTTCGCTGCTCTTTTTTGCCAACACGAATGTAGTGCTGTGTTTTTACAATATGCTGCTCTACGAATACGAACACCTGAAGCCGGTGTATCTGATTATGTACGAGACGGTGCGCCGTGCGTATGCCGAAGGATACACGTGGGTTGATATCGGCGTGTCGCAGGATACGAAGAGCGACAATCCCATGACTCCCTCGCTTGGTTTGATTGAGTTCAAGGAACGCTTCGATGCACGCGGTGTCCTCCGAAGCACCTATCACTATTCGCCCGCACACAACCAATAGAATCATGGTCACGTTTATCATCCGTAAATTCATTCAAACGCTGTTTATCATTGCCGGTGTGGTCACTGTTGCGTTCTTTCTTGTACGCGCAATTCCGGGCGACCCCGCACGGGTGATGCTAGGTCAGCGCGCCGACGAACAAACGGTGCAGGCACTGCGCGAACAGTACGGATTTGATAAACACATCATGGTGCAGTTCGGGTTGTATGTGGAGCGGCTACTGCACGGCGATTTGGGGCGTTCGATTGCAACGCGCCGCCCCGTCACCGAAGTCATCAGCGACTCGCTCTACGAAACATCCGTCCTTGCCTCCACATCCATGCTGATTGGCATACTGTTCGGAATCACACTTGGCGTACTTGCATCGGTGCGCGCCAACACGTGGATTGACACCATTATCATGGGCATAGCGCAATTCGGTATCTCACTCCCCTCGATTGTAATGGCGGCACTCTTTATGATGGTCTTCGGCGTGGTGCTGAACTGGCTGCCGATTGCGGGATTCATTGACCGCGGCTGGCAATACCTGATTCTTCCCGCCGTGTCGCTTGGCATCCGTCCGCTTGCCATTATCGCCCGCGTCACCCGCTCAAGCATGTTGGATGTGATTGGGCAGGATTATATCCGTACCGCGCGCGCCAAAGGGCTTAACTCACAAACGGTGATTCTCCGCCACGCCCTGCGGAATGCCCTGAACCCGGTGGTGACAACCGTCGGCTCGTGGTTTGCCGGATTGCTTGCCGGTGCGTACTTCATCGAGGCGATGTTCAACATTCCCGGATTGGGCAAGCAAAGTTTCGACGCGCTGAACTCGCTTGATTATCCGCTGATTCAAGGGTCGGTTCTCTTTTCGGCGGTTGTGTTTGTCGCCATCAATTTTCTGTCGGATTTACTCTATGCATATCTCGACCCGCGCATTAAAATTCAATAGGTAGCAAAAGCAGGATTGCACCGGAGAAATTTTTCTGATACAATTTTGGCTGCTGCGTGTATTTTCGCGCCATAATAAAACCGCCTCGGGAACAACCGATGCTGCTCGAACTGGAGAGATGGATGAGTGGCTGAAGTCAACGGTTTGCTAAACCGTCGTAGTGTTTAGGCGCTACCGCGGGTTCGAATCCCGCTCTCTCCGCAAAAAAAAAGCCCGCTCCTTAACTGGAACGGGCTTTTTGATTTTTCCGCCTTGAATGATGTCCTTACCGCATCACCGTAAATGCCTTCATCTGCTTTAAGCGTCCGGCATTGATGGTGAAGAAATACGTGCCTGCGGGGAGTGTGGCAACATTTGCCGATACCGTTTGCGCTCCTTCCTGCTGCTGCCCGCTGAATGGTACGCCAATCACCGAACCGCGTATGTCGTGCATCGTAACGCGCACGTCGGCGGCACTTGGCAGCGAATAGGAAATCACTGCAACATCGGAACTCGGATTCGGGTACGTTCTCATGCTTGCAAGCAGCTGCGCCGATTCTTCGTCACCCGCCGAACTCAGTTGATTGAAGAGCGGCAGCGGTGCGAAATCGCGCAGCAGGGCTTGTTGCAAATCCGTTTGCGCCGCGCCGAACCACTGCATCAGCGCAGCGGCATAAACCTGACGGTAATCAAAATCCATCAGCAGGTCGCCGCGATTATCGAGCGAAGTCAGGTTCGGGTCTGCGCCATGCACCTGATTGCCAATCACATTTTTCCCAAACACGAACAGCGGTGCAGCCGTACCGTGGTCTGTTCCGCGGCTTCCGTTTTCCATCACCCGCCTGCCGAACTCCGAGAACGTCATTCCCGCAACGCGGTCGCCGATACCAAGCTGATCACAATCATCCATGAACGCTTTTACGCCATCGCTGACTTGTTGCAAGAGCGAGGCATGAGCACCTGTTGCACCACCTTGGTCAATGTGTGTATCGAACGAGTTGCCTTGGATATTCACTAAGTAAAATTTTGTCTTCAAGCCGCCGGCAATCAGGCGGGCAACAATCCGCAAACTCTGCCCAAGACCTGTCGGGTATGTTACTTTATTCTGCTTTACTTTATCGGCAGCCGCCTTCACCGCTTTGGAGTAAAGCTGCGACGAGCGTTCCACACTCCGCATAAAATCAAGTTCATCGCCGCCATAGGTTTTCGGCGCAGCATCATACGCGCTGTTACCGTTCTGCTCGACAAGCGAATAAAACGCATCGGGGTCGCGGAACGTGATGCCGATTGAGCCGCCCGGCGCTTTAAATCCAAGCGTGAGCGACGTGCCTATCTGCACAGCAAGCGGATGCTCGGGCATTGTGGTCGGGAAATTCGGTGCAAGTGTTTGCAAGTAGCGCCCCACCCATCCCGTGTCTTTGAAAACATCGGTGTCGGTAGCCGTCAGCCAAATATCCGTTCCGCGAAAGTGCGAGCGGTCGGGGTTGGGATACGTTACGCCTTGCACAACGCTCAACGTCCCTTTGTCATACATGCTTTTGAATCCGCTCAATGCGGGATGCCAGCCCAAGCCGTTGCGGAGTGCGAGCGTATCTTTTTTCTGAATTGCAATCGTCGGGCGGGCTTTGTAGTAGTCGGCGTTATCAATGGGAATAATCGTATTCAACCCGTCGTTGCCGCCCGTCAGTTGCACAAGCACAAACACGCGGTCGTTATCACCTGCAAGTTGGTTCATGCGGTTCATCACCGGCGACGCGGCAAGTGCGTCAATACGCATTCCGCCCAATCCGGCGGCTACAGTGGTAAGGGCAACTGCCTTACCGGATTTCGACATAAACTCTCTGCGTTTCATAATGGTCTCCTTTGGTGAAATGCGTTAGTGAAGTTGAAATTCAGGGAGTGTAAGAACGGCTTGCAGAAACGAGCGCAGTCGCAATTCCACATTGTTCATTGTAATGTTCCACTCATAGTCGGGCGCGTTCAGCAGTAATTGCTCGAGCAAATACTCGCTGCCTTTTGTCCCTTGCGGGAATGCAATCAGGTATTGCGTTGCCTCGGTGATGAATTTACGCGGGTCGTTCACATTGGGAAAGCGTTTGGCAAACGCGACCACGTCGGGCTTCACGGTGAAGTTCATATTGTTATCATTACGCCGCCCGTCAATAAATGCTTCTGCGATTCGCTGACGCTGCGGATACGTATTTGTGTTCACCCACAGGTGGTAGCCCTTCCAACCTTCCACCGTCGGCGGGTTGAGTATTTCTTGCGTCAAGAGGTTCGAGCGGTTGATCGAGTAGTCGTCTGGCATTGCGGTAAAATCAAAGAGACGCGAGAGACCCACCATAAATTCGATTGGCGATTTCACCATTGCACCGCGCACCTGCATATCAAAAAAGTGTGCGCTTGAGAGCAGTATTTGCAACACGGGCTTGAGTTCGTAGTTATTCTGACGAAGCAGTGCAGCCAATTCGCCGACGATTTTCTCATCGGGGATTTCATACACAAAATGCTTGTAGAGTTTTCGCGCAAAGTACTTCGCGCAGTTCTCGTGTTCAAAGATGATGCGAACTATATCGTCGGCATTCCACTTGCCTTTCTGTCCTTTGAAAACCTTATCACCCGGATCCCACAACTGTTGGCGGAACTCACCTTTCATCTGGGTATTGATGCGCCATCCGGTCAGTGCGCGTGATGCTTCCACAATATCCATCTCGGTGTAGTTATTCACACCAAGTGTGAAGAGTTCAAGCAGTTCACGTGCAAAGTTCTCGTTGGGATTGCCCTTGATACTGGTTATGTTATCAAGGTAAATCAGCATAGCAGGATCTGCAATCATTGAAGTTGTCAATGTTTTGATATTGCCCCACGCATTCTTTCGGAATGTGTCGTTCTGTATAAACATCAACTGCGGATAATAGACCTTCAGATAATCAGAGCAAAAGTGATTATGCCAAAAGAGCGTCAAGTTCTCTAAGATTGAAAACGTCGATGTCCGCATAAGGCGAAGCCACCACGATTGCATCTCGTAGTAGCGGCGGTAGTATTCCGTCTGCCGTGCTTGGTCGTTGGCAAATGTTTCGGTATAGATATTAACACGACCCCAACTTGGTTCGATCGGCGATTGGTTGCCGCTGAAGAGTGCAGCCACCGCTTGTGCGGGCGTCAGTGTCATTGCGCGTTGCAAATCGTCATTCGTTGGTGCGAATGTGGTTCGGCGGAGCAGATGCAGCGCATCATCCATCGAAAGTTTGTCGGTTGGCTTGTAGGGTTCAAGACCTGCCGTGATAGAGAGCGGTTGCGGCGATTCCCCGTTAAATACCCGCTCGAAAAAGACGCGACGGTTCATACGTACCTCGTCTGAGTTAGGTGAATGTAGTTGTTAGCTTAACTGTATATGCGGAAAATAGGTGATGTGGAATAGATGGACAAGGGGAAAATCTCTGTTTCGTAAATAACGATTATGCCGTCAATACCTTAGAGGCGCATAATCATACCCAAACTGCGCGAGATATCCTTGCCGATTGTTTTGTAGGAAAGTGTATCAAGGTGCTGTTGGTTTGCGCGTGGTAGTTGTGATGACTTCCATGCATCAAAGATGTTCTCCACTTGCTGTGCTATCGCTTTTACATCGGTGTATCCCGCATGAAACACTGCGTTCGATTCTTTTGCCGTGTTAAGAAGCGTGCCGCTTGGCGATGTGAGAAAAATTGGTTTTGCAAAGCCGAGGTATTCACCCATCAGTGCGTTCGAGGCAGGTGCGTCGTGTTCCGCCGCAAGCCACAGCACGTTGGATTCGGCACACACCGATAGCGCAGTACGCCGGTTCACTGTATCAAAGAAACGCACACAATCGTTCAGCCCGTACTTCTTCGAAAGTTTTCTGTGCTGCTGCCTTGCAAGCCCAACGATATTCACTATCAACTGACTTCGAATGTCGGCACGTTTGGTAAAGAGTAACCGAAGTGCTTTGAGCATATACTTCGGTGTCAGTCCGTTGGTAAAATCAGCATAGTGCGTTATAGTGCAATGCGATGTATCGTGGATTCCACGGTTAGTCACATCGTCGTCGTAAAAGCCGTGGGGGGCAATCACAATTTCTTCATGAGTAAGAAAGCGATGTCTGCGAAGCATGTCTTCTTTTTTCAAACGGTTCGTTGCAAACACAATTCCAGCTTGTTTTACCAATGCTTCTTCGAGCGCAACAACCGATGAGCGGTGCATAGGTGTTGGATACATAAGTGCCGGATTCTCTAACCATTCACCCGCTACATCAATGGCGAAGGGAATACCATAATCGGATGCAATGCGGCGGGCAATCACATAGGTACTGAAAGGCGGTGCAGACGCAAGAACAACATTCACATAGTGTTCACTCATAATACGCTTTGCCATTGTGTATGCTTCGCGCTCCCATGCGATATGCACATCGGGCTGACGCTTCCATTGCAATACCCACTGACGAAACGATTGCATAGCCGGGGAAGGAACGTGAATAAGACCGTCGCGCAAGGGAACCGGCGTCCGGTTGGAAGGCGTGGTATAGATATGTATTCCTTCACCTTCCAGCGTTGCAGACCAGTCGTCGTCGCGCACGGTAGTTCCATCGGGCATACAGCACAAGACAACAACCTTCCAGCCCATTGCGGCAAGGGTGCGTGCGATATTCACCGACCTCACGGCGGAACGTTCACCACGAGGAGGAAAATGATACGAAACAAGTAAAACTGTGCGCTGCTCTGACAACTCTGACTCTGAAGAATGTTCAACCTTTTGCCATCCCACCTGCTGCTATCCGCCCTTGCGGTGTGAAACGGGGCGCGAAGTTACAACGAAGCAGTAGTACTGCGGTTGGCTTTGTTCCAAAATGCCGTGCAATACGGATATAAACCGATTGCTACCGGCACTGCACTATCAAGCCGATTGTGACATACCATATTCGATATGACAAAAACATAGGATAAGGGGTTCTTTCGCTCGGAAGAATTATGTATTTTCCCAATTCGCAGCGCGAAACATCGTAAAACAAAACAGTATCGCACGTGTTAGTAATGGCAATAAATTATGTATCAAGATCAATCAACACTAAGAACAATGACCCACACACTTAATGCAATAGTACGGGCGGCACTTGTACTCACCGTTGTTGCAATACAAGGCACAGCCCTTCATGCACAACACACCACACCAATCTCGTCGGTATTGGATGAGCACGGAAGGATACGCACCGAGCGGATTCACGGATCGGCAACATTCAGCGCAGAGGGATATACTCTTTCGCCTGCTTCACAGAATGATGCACCGGTATTCACACCCAAACAAGCCGCCGTACTTGACCAAGGCGATGCCAACTGGGATGCACAGTTTGGTACGGCTGTCAATGAGCAAGTGCAAATCACAACGATTGCCGTCTATCAAGAGAAAATCTACATCGGCGGATTTTTCCGTTCGTTTGCTGGTATTCTCTGCAACTCGATTATCATGTGGGATGGCGGATTATGGCAGGCAGTCGGCGGCGGAGTCACAAGCGCGTCGGGTAATAATGCAGGCACGGTTTCCGCAATTACTGTGGATACTAAAGGCATGGTGTATGTAGGCGGGATTTTTGAACGTGCCGGATCGAATCCAACAAATAATATCGCACAATGGAACGGCAAGGTATGGCTTGCACTTGACGATGGTGTGACCGGTTCTGTGAATGCCCTTGCTGCATTAGGCGACAAAGTGTATGTCGGTGGTAATTTCTCCGTTGGTTCTGCGGTGAATATCGCCGAATGGGACGGCAGCAAATGGAACATGATGAAAAATATCACATCCGGCGCAGTAAATGCGATTGTTGCTAGCGGCACATCCATCTATATCGGAGGGGCATTCAAAACAATAGATGCAGTGACAGTGAATAATATCGCCCAATGGAATGAAGCAACGAAATCGTGGACTCCGCTTGGCGCAGGGCTAAGCAATCAAGGCAGCTCTACATCATCTGTTAAATGTTTACAACTGACAACATCCGGCGATCTACTGGCTGGCGGCGATTTTGAACTTTCGGGAACAACGCAGGTCAGGAACATTGCAATTTGGAACGGCAGCGTATGGGCGATGTTTGCCGGAGGCACGAATGGTTCTATAACAGCACTGTATTATGATAACGGAAAGCTGTACGTTAGCGGTGGATTCGATGAAGTCGGTACATCGAAAAAGAAACTGATATATCTTGCACGGTTCGACGGCACTGAGTGGAGCGGTATGGATAATGACAACGTGAATGGCACAGCAGCGGCATTCGCCGACTTTAATGGCAATATCCTTATGGGCGGGACATTTGAAATCACCGTCACTTCAACCTACAGTTTGCGTGGTGTTGCAGTATGGAACGGTTCGGCATGGACTGGCGTGGGCGGCAGCCGTGGTATTGGCATTGAAGGTAACGTCGTCACCTCCATCACACCTGATGGGAACGGTAACATCTATGTCGGCGGAAATTTCACAGGCGCGGGCGGCGTATCGCTTCCCGGATTCGCTCTCTTCGACGGAACAACATGGATGCGTATGGATACGTTGAAGTTTTCAAATAACAGTAATTCAGGTGTTATTTCTGCCATACAAGGTGGTGATATAATTGTTGGAGGTTCGTTTGCATTACCCAACCTGAATCAAGCAGGTATCGTCCGGTACAATCCCACAACGCAGACAGCAACTCCTCTTTGCTCTATATCCGGTAACTTGGGCGGCAGAAGGGTGAATAAAATTGCTGTTCGCGGAAATAGCATCTATGTCGCCGGTGCGTTTCGCGGTGTGAATGCCGATACATCCCGCTGTATTGCGATGTATGACGGCACGTCGTGGAAAGGGTTTAATGGCGGTGCAACCGGTGTCGTTTCGGGTGGTAACACAACGTGGATCAGTGCGCTTGAGTTTGATCAAACCGGCTCGATGTACGTTGGCGGAAATTTCACATCCATCGGCGGCGTTGCTGCAAATGGTCTGGCAGTGTGGGACGGTACAAGTTTTAGTGCCGTCGGGTCGGGAATCACCGGCTCGCAATTCACCTTTGTCGGCGCAATAGCAAGCATCGGCGACTTGCTTCTTGTTGGTGGTAATTTTACAACAATCGGCGGCATCGCTTCGCGGAACATCGCGCTCTGGAATAAGACAACGAAAACATGGACGGCGATTGGCGCAAATAACTCGGTGAATTCATTCTACGTTGAAGGTGATTACGTCCTCATCGGCGGTGACTTCGATACTCTTGGCGGCATAGCTGCGTCGCGTATTATCCGTTACAATTACAAGACGGGAGCATTCGACAGATTCGGCAGTGGTACGGATGGTGCGATATTCACTATCGCTCCCGCTCATGGTGGTATTTATGTTGGTGGTTCATTCAGTTCCGCCGGTCGCAAAGGGTCTTCGCGCATTGCACGGTGGAATCGCGGCTTAACCTCGGTGGAAGAAAACGAACCGGTTGCGGCAACCCAGTCGCTGATGACGAATGCACCGAATCCCGCATCATCACTGACCACGCTCAACTTCACAGTGAACACACCTCAACACACATCAATTCGCGTGTACACAAGTACGGGTATTGAAGTGGCGACTTTATTAGATGCACCACTTGCCGCAGGACTACACAGTGTGGATTGGGATGCCTCCCAACAACCGTCGGGTGTGTATTATGCACGTTTGCAAGCAGGTAAAACAATTACAACCCGCATGGTTGTCATTACACGATAATCAAATACCC
>JAEUSO010000008.1:0-2028 GCA_016788605.1 Candidatus Kapaibacterium sp.
ACCGAAGCAAGGGGCTATATTGCCCGCCCTGAATCGCAGCGAATGCAGCTTCGCCCAATATCCAGCGCATTCAGGCGTTAGTTGTTACCAACATCACTTTACTCAGACGGAGGACGAATGGAAGCACGCTCAATCCGCCTCAGCACAGCATATATCTATGTGTGCGTAGCCGCATTTCTTACCCTTGCACCTGCAAACGTATTGTTTGCACAGGATAAACCACAAGAGAAAGCGCAGGATAAATCCGCCCAGCCGGCTAAGAAAAAAGCGGCGGTCTTCCCCGATGAATACTCCGACCTCGACGACGGCAACTCCGGCGCACGGGCAACGAATGAAGAAATCAACCAGAAACTTGAGCAGTCCCGCCAATACTATCTGCGCGGTCTCAGCCAGATTGAACGCGGCGACACAACACGTGCCGCAAAACTCTTCGAAGCGGCGATTGACGTGCTCAACGACCTTGCCAGCACACCCGGCATTGATAAGAACGAGGATTACACAGACCTTGCACAAGCAATCATCGAGGACTACGAAAGCTACGTCAAATCCATTGACAACCTCGACGACTCGTCGCCCATCTTTGTCCTGCGCGAGAAAATGTTTCAGGAAGTGGACAACTACGCCCACAGCAAGCCCGGCGTTTCGGGATTCGAGAAGCAAAACGGCGACGCACCGCAGCCGCAATCGGGCAACCTGATGACAACAATTCCACTCACGCAGAATGAGCTTGTCTCGAACAGTATTGCTTTCCTTACCCGCGATAAAGGACGGAAGTATTTTAAGAAATGGATTGAGCGCACCGGCAAATGGTTTCCGCTCTTGAAGCGCACAGCCAAAGAAGAAAACATGCCTGAGGAAATCATCCACCTTGCCATGATTGAAAGCGGCTTGAATCCCAATGCCGTATCGTGGGCAAAGGCAGTTGGCATGTGGCAGTTCATCCAATCCACCGGCTCGATGTACAACCTCCGCGTTTCGCAGTACATGGACGAACGCCGCGACCCTGAAAAAGCAACACGGGCGGCAATGCGCCACCTCCGTGATTTATACAACGACCTTGGCGACTGGCATCTTGCCCTTGCCGCATACAACTGTGGTGCGGGCGGAGTTCGCCGGGCAATCCGCGCATCGGGAATCGAGAACCCGAACTTCTGGCAAATCTCATCATACCTTCCTCGCGAAACACGCAACTACGTTCCGCTCTTTATTGCCGCAACACTGATTACCATGCAATATGAGGCATACGGTTTCTCGCGCGAGGAAATGGTCTTTGAACAAGAATACAAATACGACACATATACCGTCAGCGAACCCGTAACAATGAAGGCGCTTGCAAAATGTGCCGAACTCTCGGTGGAGGAAATGCGCTTATGGAATCCCGAACTGATTCGCGGCAACACACCGCCCGGCGTGGAATATCGCCTGAAAATCCCACCCGGAACAGCAAAGGACTTTGCAGCTAACTACGCACAACTCACCCCCGAAGAAAAACAGCCATGGATTAACCACGAAGTGCGCCGTGGAGAAACACTCGCATCCATCGCAGCACAGTACGGCATTGCTTCGGGCGACATCCTTGCAACTAATGGCAACGCACGCAAACTCCGCCGAGGTCAGGTGCTCCGCATCCCAACCGACGTTCAGCGAACTGCTGCGCCTGCATTACCCGCCACCGACAGTACAACAACACCAACGGCAACGGATGATAAACAGGATAACGTAGCGGCTGCCAACGACAAGCAGGAAAAAGGCGAATCGCGCAGCACAGCGGCAGCATTTCCTTCTGTACGCACGGTGAATCCCGCATCCGGCAAGCGCGTCATCCATACCGTAAAACCGGGCGAGACGCTCTACAACATCGCGCAACAATACGGTGTGCGCCTTACCGACCTCCGCAACTGGAACAATCTTTCGTACAACGAAGAGAACGTGCAATCCGGCTCGTCGCTGTATATCAACATCGCAACACCGGCAACGACGCGCACGGAAGCACCCGAATCAAAGCAACCGATTGAGCGCGACAACATT
>JAEUSO010000008.1:2038-22391 GCA_016788605.1 Candidatus Kapaibacterium sp.
GTCGCCATTCACAATACAACGAATCCACAACGTCGCGACGGCTTTCCATCGTATGTACAGCCCGGGGTTTTATTTGCAAATGCGCATGACGTGCTGGAACGCGGGCTCGGCGACGGCGCGACAACATTGCAACAACAGCAAAACCCGCCGCCAAAGAGCAACCAAAAGAAACTGTTACCGCTATCAAGCGTCAAGTTCCGCAAACCGTGGTACACGTTGTGCGTCGTGGCGAAACGCTCGCACAAATCGCCGACGATTACAACACCACGATTCAGGCAATCGCTCAGGGCAATAATCTGAAACTGAAACGCGGCTTGATGGCTGGTCAGAAACTGAAAGTGGTGACAACGGCTGATGCAACCCAAGAAGCACCCGCTGTTGCCGAAACAAAACCCGCACGCAACACCGAGCAAGACGATGAGCGTCCGGCGGGAACACTGAAAAAACATAAAGTGGCACGCGGTCAGACCATTGGCACAATCGCCGCGCTTTACAGTGTGCGCGAAAGCCAAATCGTGAAATGGAATCCTTCGTTGCGCGACGGCGTGGTGAATGCCGGCGAACGGCTTAATATCTACGTTACGGCGACGGCTGCAAAAGGCAGTGCCGACGCAACACCGCGCACCGTGAATAAACTCCCGAAGACCTATACCGTTCGCAACGGCGACACTATGTATTCGATTGCCCGCAAGTATGGCGTTTCCGTGGCGCAGCTTGAGGCAAAGAACAAAGCGGCGGGCGGCACACTGCGTATCGGTCAGAAGATTCGTCTTCAATAACCGCTCTGTCTCCGCACTTGCGCGGAGCGGCGGCAACACTTGTAATGCGGCAATGCAGGAATGTTCTGCGTTGCCGTTTTCTTTTCGTAGCGTAATCTTGCAATCACTATTACCACCAACGTCCTGTATCCGTGACAATCGCAATCCCCGATAACGCACTCTTCGCACCGCTCTTTGCCAGTGCCGAGGCAATATCCGCCGACCGAACCCTCCGTATTATCCGCACAAGTGAAAACGAATGTGCGCGCCTGCTCCGCAACAATAATGTGGATGCCGCCTTTCTCTCGCCACTTGCATACGGTAGCGAAGTTGGTCATACCGATTACCGCATCATTCCCACAAAACTTTGCGCGCTGCGCGGATGGACAAACTCGGCTGCTATTTTCTTCCGTCCCGGTATGCAATCCATCGGCAGCATCGGCTCGGCGCATCCCGACGATTTTCTTATCCGCATAGGCGGCTTGCTGTTGGAAGAACAGTATGATATTACAACCGCAATCGAGAGCGCAGCAACATCCGCGGGTTCGGATACCACAGGATTCGACGCAATGATTTCGTGGCGCAACGGCGAACCGACGGCTGAAGGAATGGACATCGGCGAGGAGTGGTTCATGGCACACGAACGTCCGCTCATTGCAGGTCTTTGGGTGTGCCGCATCGATACCGCCGAAGAGGACGACCTCTTTGCGCTAACGAACACAATAGCCGGAAGCAACCTGACCGAGATGACGGAATGCGTGGAAACCACACCGCACCACGACACAATACCGCGTTCGGGTGAGATTCTCTGGAACTGGTACGATACCGCCGAAGAAGACCTGAATGCGATTCTGTACATGCTGTACTACCGCCAACTGCTGCCCGAAATTCCGGCGGTCAAACTATTAGGCAGGGATGAATAATCCACACGTCATTTACGCTGCCCTATATCCCGTTACACACAACAAATACATCACATGAATTCAACACTGAATATTCTCTTTATTGGCGACGTTGTCGGCGAACCGGCGCTGCACCACCTTTGCCAACGGTTGCCTGCACTCATCACCGAGCATGACATCGAATGTGTTATTGTCAACGGCGAAAACGTATGGGATAACAAAGGCATTAATGACCAGGAAGCGCAAATGCTTTTTGATGCGGGGACGCACGTGATAACCACAGGCAACCATATTTGGGAAAACTGGAAATCGCGCCCGCTGCTTGCCACCAACCCTCGTGTCATCCGCCCGCTGAATTACCCGCGCGAAAACCCGGGACGCGGCTTCACCACCGTAAAGATTGGCGAGGGTCTGACCGTGGGCGTACTGCAAGTGCAAGGCAGGGTGTATATGCAGCCGATTGACTGCCCCTTCAAGGCGGCGGACTACGCGGTGCAAAAACTGCGCGAGCAAACCAACATCATCTTTGTTGATTTTCACGCCGATGCAACCGCCGAGAAAATTTCGATGGGATGGTTTTTAGATGGCAAAGTCAGCGCGGTTGTTGGCACACACACACACGTGCAAACCAACGATGCACGCATCCTGCCACAAGGCACGGCATACCTCACCGATTCGGGCATGACCGGACCGCATAATTCCGTCCTTGGAATGAATACTGATATAGCACTTAAACGTCTGCTCTTGCAAACAGCGCATAAATACGAAATGGCAAAAGGCGACTACCGCATCAACGGAGTTGTGATTGGCGTGAACGCCGATTCGGGCAACGCCGAAAGCATACGCACCATCACGGTTCTTTGTGGCGACGACGAAATTCAACCCGCACCGCAGCAAGAACCACAAGCGTAACACCGAACGGGTATCGCGCACTATCTTCGCGCAGCACAAATACTCACGGAGGAAACCATGACATCACGCATCACTATCCGCACAGTTGCGGCACTGATTTTTTGTATTGCAACAGCCCACACCGCCACCGCACAAACACGCACAGGTTTGAAACTCGGTGCCACGCTTCCCAACTGGACGTACAGCGCGGTGAACAACCTTAGCAACACGGTAAGCAACAACCCCAACTTCTGCATTGTGGGTGTGCAAGAAATTCCGCTGTACGGAGTTCTCTCAATACAGATTGAACCAACCTACAGCATCCGCTCGTTCGATATGAATTTCGAGAAACTTGCCATGCAACAACTTGGCGGATATCAAGGCACGCTGCCCGCGCAACTGCCCAACACTCTTACGTTCACTCAGCGGTTTGTTTCGCTTGAATGTCCGCTGCTGCTCAAGGTATCGCTACGGAAGGAAGGCATACGCCCGTACATCTTTGCCGGACCGAACATCAGCTTTAATCTTTCGGCAACAGCAACCGCCAAGTTCGACACAACAAGCATGAACATCACCCCGCCATTGGACGTGAAACCAAAAGCCGAAGCATCGTACTTTTCGGTGGATGCGGGCGCAGGGGTCGAGATACCGTTGCTGCTCTCCATCAACTTCGTCGCCGATGCACGCTACACCGCAGCCCTCAGCGACCTTGCATCGTTCAGCGCATTCAGCAATAGTGTGGGGAACGCACGCAGCTCCGACATCCGCCTCTTTGCGGGCTTCACGTTTGCGTGGTAGGCGGGAATACTTGGTAATTCGCAATCTATCCTTATTAGCACTTTAGTCACAATCCCATACAATCCATGCGTCAGTTTCTATCCATATTCGTTGTTATCAGTTTGGCAATTGTGGTTGCACAAAGCCAATCCGCAGACACACTCTCACTTAGCCCGCGCCTGGCTTCGAAGCGTATAGATAAATCTACCATCAAATACTTTGAATTGTTTCCAGAGTTAGAGAATGCGCAAAATGCAGTATTGCTCGCCCATACATCCGACTCGGTGCGCTTCTATGTACAATACACGGGAGGTGATACGGTTCTCACTTTAACAACCACAGTTTTGCAGAACATTCGGGCTGTGATGGATGTATTTGAGCAACTTACTATTGACAATGTTTCCTTTATCCAATCCGAAACATTTCGCTACATCATGCCTCGCACTTTTTCACAAAATGCCGTACGCATAACGCTCAATCTGATTGATTCATCAACATTCACCGGCACAGTACTTTGTCATTCGCCGACAACAATCACGATGATGAAAGATACCGGAGCATATTCATGGAAAGATGCCATCGTACGGTGCACTACATTCGACTATTCCGCAATACGCTCATGGAGCAAAGACAAGTCGGTTAATATCCCTGCCGGAATAACCGCCGCCTACATGCTTTCGGAATTCGCCATGCCGAATCCCTATAGTTCAGGCGGCAGCATCATTTCGGCAACACCCATTCGTATGCTCACTGCGGCTCTACTTTCCGGCATCGGAATCGCCCATGAAATTAACCGTTCCACAGTAGCATACACACACGGACGGAAGGAAGGATTTCAAGACATTCTATCATACTGTTCCAATGACGTTATCTTTCCCCCGACCAGCGACTTGCCGCCCGAGTTATCAACACTGACATTGCGCTCGGCAATAGGCGGCACAATCACCGCCCAGTCAATCCGCGACTCCGCACAGTATATCCGGCGGATACTCATGCCGTATTCATGGTGTATCGCGGTTAACTCCCCCATTGCATACAGTCCCAGCGTGATACGGAATCAAACACGACAAACATATAATGTGGGAGCGGGTGCGATAGTTGAACAGGATTTGAACCAGCGCATCATCGCCGATGTGGAGGTATTAAGGATATTGGGTAATAACACATTGAAAGTTGGCGCGGGATTCCAGTATGCTTCCGCCTCAAGCACAACCAACGACGAATCTTTACAACAAGTTCGACAAATGACGTTGAAGCTCATCGGTGAGTATGCTTTGGTATCGTCGAATACCGATACACGAAGGGTTTTTGATCTAAATATTGGTGGTGCGCTTGGCTACGCCATGTACGGTCAGAGCAGTTCGGGATACCGTGTCACGAACCAATACGAAAGTATAGATTCGTCGTTCACCGTGCCTGACGCAGGCAGCAACACGCTGAACGCCGAGGCACGGTTAGCTGCGGAGTATTTCCTCTATAACGGGCTGTCGCTCTCGCTTCGAACATCCGTTGTCCTCCCTTTTGAGGAAACAAGTTTTGAGCAACGGTTCACTGTTAATCTTACCAGAGTCGGTAGGCAATACGGATACGTCACACGAACAAACACACCATCGTTGCAGGTGGCGGCATTAGTTGGTTTGCGGTGGTATTTGTAGAATGTTGTTGAAACATCATTATCATCATTTCCCCCTACTCCTCAAGTGTACTTACGTCACCTTCGGGCAGACCAAGCGCGCGAGCTTTCAAAACGCGGCGCATGATTTTACCACTGCGGGTTTTAGGTAAGGAATCAACAAAGTTCACAGCGTCGGGTTTGGCTATCGGACCTATCTCTTTGGCTACGTGTTCTTTGAGTTCTTCTTCCAATTGCTTGCTAGGTGTAAATCCATTACGAAGTAATGCATAGCAGTGAATGGCATTGCCTTTCAGTTCGTGCGGAAGTGCTATGGCGGCTGACTCCGCCACTGCCGGATGCGAGACCAACGCGCTTTCCACTTCGGCTGTACCTAAGCGATAACCACTTACCTTAATCACGTCGTCAATTCTACCAATCACCCAAATGTAGCCGTCGTCATCCATTCGGGCAGAGTCGCCGGCTGTGTAGTAGCCCTGTTTTTCGTACTCACTCCAATAGGTTGTTGCCCACCGTTCGGGGTCGCCCAGAATAGTCCGCGCCATACCGGGTGAAGGATGTGTGATAATCAATTTGCCTTCTTCATTCGCAGGTACATCATTGCCTTGGTCATCCACAACTTTAATCACAGTACCAAAGAATGGACGGGTAGCAGAGCCGGGTTTGAGTGGCACCACAGGTAAAGGCGTAATCATAAATCCACCTGTTTCTGTTTGCCACCATGTATCCATAATCGGACAGCGATTTCCACCTACTACATCATAATACCAACGCCACGCTTCGGGGTTGATTGGCTCGCCAACACTGCCAAGTAAGCGCAGTGAACTTAGGTCGTGGCGTTTAACCCATGAATCACCAAATCGCATCAGTCCACGTATTGCCGTTGGCGACGTATATAAAATTGTGATACCATATTTCTCTATCATCTGCCACCAACGGTTAGGGTACGGATGATTGGGTGCGCCTTCGTACATCATAATCGTAGAGCCATTGATAAGTGGCGCATACACCAAATACGAGTGTCCGGTAATCCAACCCGGGTCGGCGGCACACCAATATCGGTCGTCATCCTTAATATCAAAAACGTAGCGGTGAGTTGTGGATGTGTAAACAGAATACCCGCCGTGTGTATGTACCAATCCTTTCGGCTTGCCGGTTGTGCCGGATGTATAGAGTATAAACAACATATCTTCTGCGTCCATCACTTCGGTGTCGCATTTGCTCGAAGCAATAGGCAGTGCAGACAAGTCGTGATACCAAAAGTCGCGATCATTTTCCATTACCACCTCGTGTCCGGTTCGCTTAACACAGATACACGATTCGATGGTAGCCGAGCGTTTCATCGCTTCGTTGGCAATTGATTTCAGGTCGGTGATTTTACCACGTCGCCAGCCACCGTCGGCAGTAATGAGTACACGGCTTTTTGCATCATCAATACGAGCTGAGAGAGCTTCAACACTGAATCCGCCATAGACAACACTATGCGCCGCACCAATCTTCGCACAGGCAAGCATCGCAATCGGTAACTCAGGAATTTGCGGCATGTAAATCGTAACGATGTCGCCTTTCTTCACACCCATGCTTTTCAGCACATTGGCAAACTTGCTTACCTCACGGTTCAGTGCGTGGTATGAGAGTGTACGTACATCTCCGGGTTCGCCTTCCCAGATGATAGCAATCTTATTCTTCCGCCATGTATTGACATGACGGTCAATTGCATTATGAACGATATTGGTTTTACCACCTTTGAACCATTGGAAGTATGGTTTCTTTGAATAATCAAATACACTCTCCCAAGGAGCAAACCATTCTAACTTGTTTGCTTCTTCCGCCCAGAACTCTTCGCGGTTTTGTATTGAATAATCATACATCGCCTGCCAATCTTTGATATGCGCTTGGTCAATGACCGATTGAGATGGATGATAGAATATGCGGGCGGATTCGGCGGGCTGGGAATTATCGTGCGAACTCATGATGCTCTTTGTGAATGATGAACGAAACCGCCGCCAATATACCGATGAATATCAGCTTGACGATGCACGCCTTTTTCCGATACGTCAGTTCAACTGCATACACGCAGCACTCCATTTCCATACTGAACACTCGCCCTATATACCTAAACCAAAACATTTGTCTTGCATCACAGTGTCGCTTCCGTAATTTTGCCGACCGACGGGTCGGTCAATTATTTAACAGGCACACAATGGCACGAAAAGAAGCGGCGGCGGAACAGAAGGATGCAAAGCGCGGGCAGTTGGTTCAGGCGGCGGTGCGGGTGTTCGCCCAAAAGGGATACCATGCAGCCAAGATGCAAGAGATTGCCGATGCTGCGGGCGTAGGCAAGGGTACTATCTATGAATACTTCGCCACTAAAGACGACCTCTTCCTTGCCGTGTACGACACATGGATGGACGGCTTCGAGGCGGCAATGGAACAGGCGTACCAAAGCCACGGCGACCCCATCCGCCGCGCTGATGCGATGATTGACACCGCCATCGGTTTTTACGAACAGCACGCCGCCCACGCAGCTATCCTCTTGGAGTTCTGGGCGCACGCACTGCGTTCCTCCGACCCCCACTTTTTAGAGCGCATCCGCCAGATGAAACAAAAGCTCGCCTCGCTGGGCGCATCGGTCACAAAACAGCTTGTTGCGCTCAAGGCATTCGACAAAGTGGACGTTGAGTCGTTCGCTTTGCTCGAACTCGGCATCTCGGACGGCATCTTTTTGCAATGGGTGCTGGACGGACAAACGTATTCGCTGCATGACGCATACAAGTTCCGTCAGTCGGTTATCGGCGCGGGATTGATGAGCACAACACTCCGCACGGTGATGAAACCCAAAACATCGCGGCGGCTGAAGCAGGGATTCATCGCACAAACAAAGAAATCATAATCACAGCATTAGCTGTTCAATTAAATCTAATACTATTACAAGGCACGGTATGAAAAGCAGAGGATGGATAGTAGGAATCGCAGCCGCGCTTGTACTGACGGCAGTGCAGGCATTGGCGCAAACAGGCACGGTAAGCGGAAAGGTCTTCGACGCGGACGGCTCGCCGCTTCGGGGTATCACAGCGCGAATCGTGGTATTGCAAAAAACAACCGCGAGCAACAGCAGCGGGGTTTATACGCTAAACAGCGTCACCCCGGGCACACATACGTTGTTGCTTTCAGGAGTAGGTTTCAAAACCAAGGCGCGTACTATCCGTGTGGAGGCGAACGTTACCACACTGCTCGACGATACGATGGCGGTGGAAGCAAAGAACATGGAGGAAGTGGTTGTGTATGGCGTGTCGCGCCGCGAGCAGAAAATCACCGACGCACCCGCTGCCGTCTCGGTTGTATTGCCCGAAGATGTGCAACGCGCCACGGCTCACGGTCAGGCGGCACGCACACTGACGAGTTTTCAAGGTGTGGATGTGGTGCAATCGGGTATGAACGACTTCAATGTGAACACACGCGGCTTCAACAACTCCATTAACCGGCGCGTGTTGGTAATGACCGACGGACGCGATATGTCCACGCCGCTGTTGAACCTTGTTGAGTGGAACTCCTTCCAAACCAATCTCGCCGATATTAAAACAATAGAAGTTGTTCGTGGACCCGGCTCGGCACTCTATGGTTCGAATGCCTACAACGGTGTGGTGAATATCATCACCAACGCACCAAAGGATGTGCTCGGCACACGCCTTAGCGTTACCGGCGGACAGTTCGGTACGTTCCGCGCCGATGCCCGTCACGCCCGCGAAATCACCGACGCGCTTTCTATCAAAGCCAACATCGGCTACTCGCAGCAGAATCAGGATTGGATTACCTCGCGGGATATAACCGACACAATCAATCCGGGCGCACGTGGCTCATTGGAATACGCAGGTTTGGCACCTGATGTTCGTGGTAACAGATTTGGCATAGGCAATATCGGTAACATTGATTCGCTTATCAATGCTCGCCGCAAAGCATATAATATTTCAGGAAGTTTGCGCGCCGATTACGAACTCAACACCACAGATAAAATCATAACCGAAATCGGCTATTCGGAATACGGCAACGAATTCTTTGTGAATCAAACCGGACGTATTCTCATCCCGCAAGTAACAAAACCATACGCACGCTTGGCGTATGCATCACCGCGAGTGAATGTACAGGCGCATTACTATAACCGCAACACACCAATACCACAAATTGTGATGAATGCCGCTGCATCCAGTGCCGAGCGTTCAAACGTGGTTGTGATTGACGCTCAATGGAATGACAGCTATCTTGATAATGACTTAAAACTGATTCTTGGTGCATCGCACGAATACCAGCATGTGAACACAAGCATTGTGGGTGCGCTTCCACTTCTCAGTCCCGATAATCTTCATAACAACTTTTCGGGTGTGTATGGTCAACTTGAGTACAACATCCTGAAGAATCTCCAATTCGTTGGTGCTGCGCGATTCGACCGCTCCACATTCTTCGAGAACCAGTTCTCGCCCAAAGCAGCAATCGTGTATTCACCTGTTGCAAACCACACGTTCCGCGCAACATTCAACCGATCGTTCTTGCGCCCAAGCTATGGCGATTTAAATCGTCGCTCACCGGCGGGACCACCACGTACTGATCTTGCTGCAATTGATTCATCTATAGCTGCACAGTTTGGTGTTCAACGCCTTGGTCTTGGTGTTGCTTCACGTTGGAATAATGGAAATCCTAACATCAGTGTGGAATCGGCGCAATCATTCGAGTTAGGATATAAGGGCATTATTACGTCTCAGCTATATGTTACGGTTGATGCCTATTATAATCGTCGTGCGAACTTTATCTCAGTTCCGCTGGGTGGTCTTGCGCCGGAAGTGTATCCAACACTTCGCTATGGTAATGTTCAAGCCGACTCAGCATTGAGAGCGCGCCTTAATCCTACAAATGCACCTGCGGGCTTGAATGATTATGACCGCCTTGCTCGTGATGTGAATGGTGCGGCTGCTCTTATTGTCAGCACCCGCAACATCGGTATCGTTAACGAATACGGTTTGGAGTTTGGTGCGAACTACTATGCAACGAACAACCTGCTTCTCGGTGTGAATGCGTCGTTCCTTGATTTCAATGTGCAGGATAACCAAACATCGGTGCGGATACTGCCGAATGCCTCGCCGCGCCGCATCAACATCAGCGCGCAATACACCGAGCCGAAGCTCTTCGATGCGGGATTTGTCTTCCGCTATGTTGAGGGATTCGACTGGATTGCCGGTACGGTAAGCGGCGGCGTTCCTGCGTATGCCGTGCTCGACCTGAACGCCTCGCTCGACATGAGCCGCTGGGTTGATGGCGTCCGTCTTGGCGTAAGCGTTACCAACGCGCTCGACCGCCGTCATTATCAAATCTTCGGTGGCACGATACTACAGCGATATGCAACAGCAACATTGAGCTATCAGTTCTAATTCACAGGATTTGCAGAGATCTACAAAAGGGCGGGCGGCAACGTTCCGTCCTTTTTAGTTTTGCGCCGGACTGCATCACCAAATACGACTCATTCACCGCATGATTATCTCGCTGATAGTAGCATACGACCGCAACCGGGGAATCGGTATCAACAACACACTGCCGTGGCGGCTACGCGCCGACCTGCGGTTCTTCAAAGAGCGTACAACAGGACATCATATACTCTTCGGGCGCAAAACATACGAGAGCATCGGCAAGCCGCTGCCCAACCGCACAACAATCATCATTACGCGCAGCATAGGATACACAGCAGCGGGATGCTTGGTGGAACACAGCGTGGAATCAGCAATTGAGCTGGCGCGAGAACGCGGCGAGACAGAGTGTTTTATTTGCGGCGGTGCGGAAATCTATGCTCTTGCCCTGCCCTTTGCCACCCGAATCTACGCAACCGAGGTGGATGCAACGGTCAATGCTGATACATTCTTTCCTGCGCTTGGCAACGGTTGGCACGAAACTGAAAAAACATATCATCACGCCGACGAACATAACGAGTACAACATGGCATTCATCACATTGGAACGCCAATAACCACGCTGCGCGAAACTTCACACCGCCATATTGTGTTGTTCGCTCCGTCACAGAAATTCATTCACAGCAAACCGCACCCTTATTGCATCCCTATACTGTGCGAATCATCATCACCATACTCTCCGTTGTTGCACTCGCCGTAGGCGGATGCGACAGGATTGTCACCGAAACCGTTCTGCCGAAAACCGCCGCCGATTCGGTGGAGATTTTCCGTAAGGCGTTCGGCAAACCGGAGGACTGTAAGGGATGCCATCCTCGCCACTATGACGAATGGTCAATTTCGATGCACGCATATTCGGTGGTTGACCCTGTGTTTCATTCGCTGAATGCGTTGGGGCAGGAAATGACGAAAGGGGAACTCAAGCAATTCTGCGTTGCATGTCACTCGCCGTTTGCCACATTACTCAATGATGCACCAAATGGTACACTTCCATCGCTCTCGCAGATGTCGCCTCAAGCGCGGGGCGGTGTTACGTGCGAAAGCTGCCATAAAATCGAAGCACAACGTCCGGGGCACGGTATAGATAAATTCCGCCTTGACGGCGTGATAATGGGCAGCGTGAAAGACCCTGTTGCTAATTCATTCCACGCATCCGAGTACAACAAAGTTTTTGAGGAAGGCGAGGTCTGTTCCGGCTGCCACGATGTGGTGAATCAGCGGGGTCTGCATGTTGAGCAGACATTCACAGAATGGAAAACAAGTTTGTATCCCAACCGTGCGATCAGCTGCCAGACATGCCACATGAAAATGGATCCAACGCCGACAGCTATTGCAGTGGGCGGACCGACGAATCGCAGGCATCATTACCACTTTATGGAGGGTGTTGATGTGCCACTGACAGAGTTTCCCGGACGCGATAAAACGATTGCGCTCGTGCAAGACCAACTGACGGCGAACATCCGTGCCGAATTTCTTTCGCCAATGCCTGATGCCGTGCTGCGTAAAGGCGCAACGCTCGATGTTGTCTATAACGTGTATAATCAGTTCGTGGGGCATAACGTGCCGTCGGGAACAATTTTCGAGCGGCAGATGTGGGTCGAGGTGATTGTGACCAACGAGAATGGCGACACGCTCCTTGCATCGGGTCTTACCGACCCCAACGGCGACCTGCGTAATGAAAAAAGCGAGTATGTGCAACGCGGTTCGTTGCAATACGATTCACTGCTCACCCTCTACCACGGCAAGGCGTACCGGTTAGGGAAAGAGATACCGTTCTTCTTTGATGCCGACATGGTGGTGAACCGGACGCTGAATCCCTACGAAAGCCGCAATGCCCGATATTCTGTCCCGGCATCGCGCATCGGTTCTTCAAAGCGTCTTAGTGTTTCGGCGCGTCTGCTTTTCCGAGCATTTCCACCGTATTTCCTGCGTCTGCTTGGTCACGGTGATTTAGTATCAAAACTTCCGGTGTTCACCGTCCGCGCCGACCAACGAACAGTTATTGTTCAATAAGTCCGCACACTTTACCCGACCTACTTTTCCGCTTCAATCACCACAGGCGCTTCGCGTGATTGCACCATTCCCAACTTCTCTTGCGCTATACGCGAAATCCGCTCAGCCGATTGCAGCCGCACACACTCAATCCGCAGTGCCTCGTTGGCGGAAACAAATGCGGCGCGTTTGCGTTCCAACAATTCCGTTTCGCTGAGCAGTTCATTAATACGCACCACGTTATTCACATAAAGCACAGAGAGCGCGGCACTTGTTACAAGAAGAACAATAATGCTCCACCGGTTCAGTGTGCGGCGTTGTTTTTTTAGCACCGGTGCTTCGGGTGCGGGCGGTTGTTGTTGTGCGCTCATGTTATGCTGTGATTATATCCCACGCTGCAAAGTTCGCCACAGGAGACGAGAGCGGGAAAGGAAAAACTCAAGCGTGTTGCTTCGCCGATGAACCTTGATTTCTCGCCATTCTCTAATTTGCCGTGTGTACCATCAAATGCAACAGGGAATATCATGGAGAGTACCGACCTGCTCAACCACCCGCTTGTGCGCTTTGCCATTGCCTCCGGCTTGGGCGTGCTGCTTGGACTCGAACGCGAGTATTCATATCATTCGTCACCAATCATGGTGGCGGGCATCCGCACGTTTCCGCTCATCGCCGCCTTCGGGTTTATTTGCTCCATGCTTGGCGGCGGTGCGTCGTTTCTGCCGCTCATTGCAGGCATGGTTGTCATTGGCGCACTTGCAGTCAGTTCGTATCACTATGCCGCGCAGCAAGGAAAAATCGGCATTACCACCGAGACGGCGTTGATTGTTACCTACACACTTGGTGCGGCGGTGCAACTGGGGTTTCTTGTCGAATCCGTCGCTATCGGAATTACTGCTGCAATCCTGCTTTCCATGAAGTCGCAACTGCGCGGGATTGTTGAGCAACTCGCCATCGAAGACATTCATACGCTGCTGAAGTTTGTTGTGATTGCAGCACTCATCCTGCCGCTTGTACCCGACGAATCGTTCGGTCCGGGCAACGTGCTTAATCCGCGCAGCATCTGGCTTGTTGTGGTGCTTGTCACGGCGGTCAGTTTTGCGGGCTACCTGTTGATGAAGTTTCTTGGCACATCGCGCGGGGCATTAATAACGGCAATGCTTGGCAGCTTGGTGTCGAGTACGGCGGTCACGTGGGAGTTCTCGAAGAAGAGTGTTACGGACGAAGGGCATTCACGTGTGTATGCGGGGTCAATCATTATCGCATCGTCCATCATGTTTTTCCGCGTCATCGGCTTTGCATATTTGATGAACCCGGCAATCATATCCTACCTTGCGTTGCCGCTGATTGCCATGGCGGCGGCGGGGCTGATAAGCGGCTGGCTGATTGTGCGCTCGCAACCTGCTATGAGTTCCGAAGCGACAACAGACGATGTGGAAATTGTGAGTAGGTTGGGATTGGCAAGTGCGTTGCAATTCGGCGTGGTCTATGTGGCAATCAAACTTGCCGTTGTGTTTGCAAAAGAATATGTTGGCAATGCCGGAGTGTATGCCGCAGGTGCCTTGAGCGGTATTACCGATGTGGATGCAATTACCATTTCCATGGCGCAAAGTGCGGGCGCGTCCATCGAGTTCACTGTTGCGGTGGCGACAATTATTCTTGCTACAATGTTCAACACACTTGTGAAAGCGGTAATTAGCTCTACTCGCGGCTCGAAGGAAGTCCGCCGGCTTACGCAATTGGGCTTTGGTGCGATTGTCTGTGCGGGAGTAGCAGGGATACTCAAAATCTGGCTCGTGGGGTAGCGGGGGTAATGCAGGTTGCTATGCAATCCGCACACGACCGCTGTCGAAAAACACAAGGAGCGAACCCTCGTGCACACGGATGACAACCCGCTCCGAGAGTGCTATGTTACGCGCACCCTCGCGCACACCAAGTTCAAGATATTCGTCACGGAGTTCCCACTGCAAGCCACGTGTTGTGATGCGGGCTGCGGGCTGTGGAATAAGCGATACCGTATCACCGGGCAAGCAACTAAGTTCAAGCACATCCACAACGGGAATGGCAATGCGGTCGCGGTCGGCAACAAACAGTGTGTGCGTCCATGCGTAGCGCATCAGCACGCTCCAGTTGTTCAACGTGTGTTCCAAATCGCCGCCGTGCATTCCGCATACAAGCAACGATGTCATTCCGCGCGAGTGCGCCGCAACAAGAATCTTCTCGAAGTCGTTGCTTTCCTGGTCGGGCAGCCACAGCCATTCCGCACCGGGGAAGAGTGATTCGCGCTCGGCGGCGGGTACATCGCCAATCGAGTCCATGTCGCCCGCAATCACCGTGGGAAGAATGCCATGCGAGCGGAGTTTCAAAGCAGCACCGTCGGCGGCAATAAGCGGCTTTGCAGCGTGACGTGCAAAAAAATCCGCGCCGGGAATATCGCCGTTCAGGCATACAACGGCATCAATGCGATATGTGATACTACGTGCGTCCGTTGTGCTACTCCCACTCCACCATCTCGTAGTCGCAGAGGACGGATTCTAAAATGTTGAAGTCAATTTTTTCAGGAAAATGAGGTAACATCGGCAGGTCGAACTCGCATGATGTGCCTTGGACAAGAACACGTATAGGCGCAGAACCCTTATCGCCAAAATTGGCAGAGATAAGCACAGGCATCATGTAGTTGGAAGGTACATTCTCTGTCTTTACCTTCATCGTGACAATGTATTTACCTTCCGGTGATTGATTGACCTTGTACGCCACTTTATACTTGGGAACACGTGTTCCATAGACCCACTGGTTGAAAAACCAATCCATCTTCTGATTCATGTGTTTTTCGACCATTACCTGAAAATCATGCGTTGTGGGATTCTTGCCGTTGTATGTTGTGTAAAAATCCCTCATCATTGCACGGAACTTCTGGTCATTCAACGTCTGCACATCCATCATCATGTTGCGAATCATGTGGATGATCCACGACCCTTTGTTATAGAGCAGCCGGTTGTAGTCATCGGAGTTGGATGTTGATGTGGCGGTGCGCCAGCCCATCCAAAGCGGTGCTTCGTCCAATCCGCCTACTATTCCAACTCTTAGGTTCTTCAACCGTTTCTTATTCTCTCTCAGGAATCCAAAGAACGACTTGTTGTCGAATCCTATTGACTGAAGGTACATCAAGCCGCAGTAGTTCGTGAGTGCGAACTGCAACCATGTGTCGTGATATGTTTTTACACCCGCTCCGGTTATCCACCATTGCGTGGCGATGAGCCGCGCTGCAAACGATTCTTCCGAACCGTCTTTATCGGACGATGAGAATGAGTAATGGGACATGAAAATCATTCCCGGAAACAGACCGTAACTCCGGTACTTCTCAACCACAGTAATTGAATCGAACGGCGGTTTGCCGAGCCACTCGCTAAAGTACCTCCTTGCCCGTGCCACGTCATTTCCCACATTATCATGCTTCGTGGATTGATTGTCGTACAACAGTTTCACTGGTGCGGCTGCGTTGTCGGAGTATGTTCTTTCGCGATAGACCCCGAGCGCGAACGACACCTCTTCGGACGGAACTTCAACCACCCACGATGTCCTTAGTGTGTCTGCAACCGTTGTCGCCGTCACCTTTCTGCCCGCAGCGGCGATATTGTATTCCACAGGCGAGTTGATATTCATCAAGAATGTAGCCCTGTCGCTATCATAGTTGCGGGGATACCACGTACTGTATCCTGTTTCCATGTACACCTCGTCGCGATACCGTCTGAACACCGTACCGTTGTAGTAGACGGTTAGTTGTATTTTTTGTAAATCATCCAAAGGTTTTGTTGCCCGCACCCACAGCGAACGTCCGTCATAGAAGAAATTGTCTGTTTCATTCTTCCCGTCCCACAGAATGGAATCTATGATAATAACCGTACTCTTGTCGTTCTTCAACGTATTCATTGCAAAACGAAGCCACCGCCGTCCGGCTATCAGGTTCTGAGCATTGATTGTCACCGCAAACCGCGCCGTAAAATCTTTATCCATGGTTACATTCATGTCGTAATGGATGATATTAAACGCCCGCTTATCTTCCTCAAGGTCAATACCCTCCCTGTATTCGTTTGCCGTATGGAAGAGGTTGATGGTGAACATGCGTTTCGACCCTATGATTGATTGCGTGTATTCACGGAAGAAACCGATTTCTTCAACATCATCGGGATTGACGCGGTAGAGGTATTCCGCACCGTTCGCACCTTCTTTGAATATGGCATCAAAAAATGTATTCTGCACGTTGTTCAGAAACGTCATCAGAATGTCGTCGTCGAATGTTTGAACCTTAGGTTCGGTGTGGTGTTGGATAAGATTTGCCAGTGCGTGGTTTGCTTCATCCACATTGTTATCCGTATCGAAACGGAGGTAGCGCGACAGTTCCGTCATGGTAGAATCGGCAAAGAATAATACGAGTGAGGAAAACGCAATAGTTGCTGTGTCGGATGCAATATGGCGGCGGAGTTGCTCTTTTTCGATGTTTGTCGGCGGCGTAAACGTGAACCGCCCATTCCCGGTAAACACTACACCCGGAGTGCGGGAATGAAGCGGCTTCATGACGTAGAGTTTGCCGGACGTGAGGGTGAAGGTTGCCGCATCGCGCTTGAAACTGATATTGGAAACATTTGCTACCCGTTCGGGATCAACACTGGATGCCATCAGGGCATTCGTGAGTTTGATGTACTCTTCTTTAGCCGTAGTATTCGGAACACCTTCGGCGCGTGCACACTGGAACATCAATGCAGTAACAATAAATACAATTCCCCTGAATACGGATGAAGTCATAATACACATGTGTTAGGTTATGTGTGGATACATCGCTGAGCGCGTTGCGTGAGAAAAAGCAATGCGGCACAACATTCATTGGTTGTGCAAATCTATACGTTTGCATGAATTAGCCAAGGGATTATACCTTGAAAAATGAACGGGCAGGGAGTCACGTGGTTCTCAGTGCCGCTTGTGTCAGTCGCAGCGGGGGCTTATACTTGCAACGTCTTATCACACACTGACCTACGGGGAAATTTATGCAGCACTCTCTACAGATTATATTCATAGCACTGCTCTTGTGCATTGCGCCATGTCTGCGCGGACAATACTCCGCAGGTGAATACGAATCGCACGGCTTCGAGAATGAACGCCTGCCTGATGTTCCCGCCCACGAGCAGACCGAGTGGTTCGCACAGATGCGAAGCGCAACACCGAACGTTTTTATAGCTCAGCGTGCGTACGACGGTTTCCTTCGCGCCAATCCCGCAGCTCCCTACAGCCGCGAACGGCGCGCCTTTGAACTCTGGCTTGGCAAGGCAGTCCACAACGCCGATGCAAACGGAACAGTGATTCCGCCAAGCCCCGACCCCGACGGTGCCGCACGGTGGCTGCGCGAGAATAACCGCAAGAGAACAACATTGCAAGGAACACAACCGTGGAAACCGCTCGGTCCGTTTTCGTGGGACAGGGCTGCGAACATCCAAACGGGGTCGCAAGGAACGGGTGTTATCCGCACGGTGGCATTCAGCCCCGCCACTCCGAACCTCATCATCGCCGGAACAATCTCGGCGGGAATCTGGCGCAGCAGCGACGGCGGCGCGTCGTGGACGGAAACAACACGCTCGATGCTGTGCAATTATGTTGGCGGTGTGGCGTTTGCAAAAAGCAACCCTGCCATTGTCTATGCCGGTACCGATGCGGGCGTGATGAAATCGAACAACGGCGGCGCAACATGGACCTTCACCACTCTCAACAAACTCACCACCTATCCTTCGGGGACAAGCTGCGACATGGTGGCTGTTGCCCCTGCCAATCCGAACCTTGTGCTTGCCAACCGCGGCGCACAACTGATGCGTAGTACCGACGGCGGCACTTTGTGGAATCCCGTTGCCGGATGGAATAACGAATCGTGGTCACTGTGCTGGCATCCAACTGATAACAACATTGTCTATGCCACTGCAAAGGTGGCGAACTCGTGGATTGAATTCCGGCGCAGCAGCGACGGCGGCGCAACGTGGAGCAACATCACAAACGGCTATCCCGCACCGCAAACCGGACATTCGCTTGCACGTGCGATTGTGGCTGTCACACCTGCCGCACCTAACAATGTATATGTGATGATTGGCGGAGGCAACGGCACAGTGAGCGGAACATACGGACTCTACATTTCGCGTAATGCGGGCGCGGGTTTCGAGCATCTTTGCTGCGGCGCAACACCCGGACCGGAAGCACATAACAACACAACCAATCCCAATATCTTCGACTATTCCATTACCGGAAACGGGCTGGGGCAGATAACATGGGACATGGGATTCGCCGTGAGCACCACCGACACCAATCTTATTGTGGCAAGCGGGATATTCTCGTACCGCAGCACCGACGGCGGACGCTCGTTCCAACCGACACCGCCCATCCATTATGATGTGCAATGCGTTGCCATCAGCGGCGACACCGTCTTTGTGGCAAACGACGGCGGCATGTATATCTCGCGCGACAGGTACAATACCATTGCATTCTCCGACGGTATTAACTCGATGGAGACATGGGGGTTTGATGTGTCGCACAAAGGCAATGTGATGATTGCCGGCGCGTATCACCTGCCCATCATGTTCCGCGACGACAGAATATACGCGCAGAACAACTACGAAGGCGGTTGGTACATGTGGGCGGGAGCTGATGCTATGGGCGCGAATATCAACCGTGGCGACGACCGCTGGATGTATTCGAAGCCGTGGGGCAATTCACGTTCGCTGCGCTATCCCGATAAACTCCGTGCGCCAAGCGGCAACGATTTGGGATTGGACTTGGGCTATATCACAAAAACAACACTCGACTACCACCCGCATCACTACTTCACCATTGTCGGTTGCGACTACACGAAAAAGGCATTCATGCGCTCGGTGAATAACGCCGCCACGTGGGACACGATGAAGGTGTTTAGCAATGGTGTGAGCCGCCTCCGCGCAAGTATTATGAATGCAAAAGTGATGGCGGGCATTGCCGACAACGCCGTGTGGCGGACATCCGACGGCGGAACAACATGGCAGAACATCACGCCAAGCAGCGCCGACCGCGCCGGACAAGGGTTGGGCGACATTGCCCTTGGCGATATGAACGACAAACAGATATGGCTTACATTGGGCGGGAATCAGAACACGCGCAAGGTGCTACTGAGCGAGGACGGCGGCACAACATGGCAGGACTATTCCGGCACACTGCCCAAAGCGGCGATACGCTCGGTGCGCTACCAACGCGGTACGAATGGCGGCGTGTATGTGGGAACAACGATGGGTGTGTATTACCGCAACTTGACTATGAGCGACTGGCAGTTGCACGGAACAATGCTACCCGTGGGCGATGTGGATTTCCTGAATATCAACTACGAGCGCGCAACATTAGTTGCCGCAACCGAGCGCGGCATCTGGGAAAACGACCTCTATGAACCATCGGCACCCAAAGCGCAAATTGCCTCGGACATACAATCGGTTTCGTGTTACCGCACACAGGTTCGCTTTGCCGACCTTAGTGTGTGGAAACGCTCGCCCGGAAGCCGCGTGGAATGGTCGTTCGAGGGCGGCACACCCGCTGCCTCGACCGAAGAAAATCCGCTTGTGCGCTATACCAAAAAAGGAACATACAGCGTAACGCTCACGGTGTATGACAATGGCAAAAGCGACACACAGACACTCAAGGATTTCATCCGCGTGGGCGAGAATGAATGCGGCTTTACCGAGCGCACAGGCGGCGCATTGGACTTGTCCGACACGCTCGATTATGTTGCCATTCCGTCGCTTCCCGTCAAGACAAATACCATCACGTTTGCGGCATGGGTGAAACCCGCCGGTATCCAACGTGATTGGAGTCCGGTTTTGCAAAGCGATATTGCTGCGGGCTTCGCATTCAAGAACGGACGGAATGAACTCGGCTACCACTGGCAGTCGGCTGGGAA